>JAJZEY010000326.1 GCA_021805585.1 Planctomycetota bacterium | reverse complement strand
TACTATATGTAGTGGTCCGTGGCAAATCGTGCCACAATATTTAACTTTTGTGGATCACTTTTGGCGTTTTTTGATCCACAAACGGTTTTGTGGATCATAAGTGATCCACAAAATTCAGGCGGGCTTATCGGGTTGTTTCCCCAAACCGCAAAGGCCGCTTTGGCCCGTTACAAGAATGCCCGTGTCGGATACATTGAATGGTAATGAAAAAGCAGAACCCCGCACTCGATTGGTCCACCTATATCGCCGCCCGCTGGGCCAGCATGATGCTTGGCCTGTTCCCCGTTAATTCGAATCTGCACACGGCCCGCGCGTTCGGGTCTTTGCTTTGGACGTTTGATAAAAAGCACCGCGCCCGCGCGATGGAAAATCTGGCGGCAAGTTTTCCGGCGTTTGACGAGCCGCGGCTTGCGGTCATTGGCCGGCGATCCATTCAGCATTTCTGCGAACTGGCGATGGATGTGATATTTTCTACTCGCATTATCAATATTCACACTTATCATAAATATGTGCATTTGAATAAGCTCGCGGAAGGACTTGATATTCTGCTTTCCGGTCGCGGCGCGATTATGCTGACCGGCCATTACGGGAACTGGGAAATTTTGGGCTATTCGCTGGCCACGCTGGGTTTCAAGTCCTACGCCATTGCCCGCCCGATTGACAATCCGCATTTTGATTCCTGGCTGCTGGACGTGCGCGAAAAAAGGGGACAGATTATCCTTTCTAAACGGGGGGTCACCACCACCGCCCAGCAGGTGCTGGCCAATAACGGCGTGCTTTCCATTATTGCCGACCAGGATGCCGGGCGCAAGGGCATGTTCGTTCCTTTTTTTGGACGCCTGGCCAGCACCTATAAAAGCATTGGCCTGCTGGCCATTCAATACCGTGTGCCGGTGATTATCGGTTACGCGCGGCGGCGCGGTGATGAGTTTGAATTTGACATGGGCATCACCGACATTATCTATCCTGAAGACTGGGACAACCAGCCCGATGAACTGTATTACATCACGGCCCGTTACACCCGTGCGATTGAAACGTTCATTCGTGAGGACCCAACCCAGTATTTGTGGATTCATCGGCGCTGGAAAACCCGCCCGCGACATGAGCAGGGCTGATACGTCCACTGCCTCATTTTGGCCAGCGCCGCCCACGAAGCTGACGACCGGTTATGGTGCGGCCTTATGGCCAAGGTTTTAGATATTTATCAGACAGGGAAATGTCCATGAAAAAACTTCTTTTGTTTCACGTGGCGTTGCTGGCACTTTTAATGATGTGCCAATCCGCAGTGGGGGCACCGGCGAGGTTCTTTCTTAAAAATGGCGATCGCGTCTGTTTTTATGGAGCGAGCATCACCGAGCAGCGGTTCCACACGGTGGACGTGGAAACTTACGTACTCACCCGGTTTCCCAAACTGCATGTGAGGTTTGTGAATTCCGGTGTGGGCGGGGACGGCGTGGCCGGGGGATGGGCGGGCCGCATTGGTCTGCGGCTGAAGCGCGACGTTTTTGCCTTCAAGCCCGATGTGGTGATCATCAATGATCTTCCGATGAATGACACGCGCTACCGGCCTTTTAATCCGGCGGTTTACAAGACGTTTTGCGCAGGATATGTCCATATCATCCGGGCGTTGAAGGCGCATCTGCCCGGCGTGCGAATTATTCTTGTTGAGCCGGCTGCGTTTGACGATATTACCCATGCGCCCCGGTTCCCCGGCGGCGTGAACGGGGTGCTGCTGAAATATTGTTCATTTATCCGTCGGGCGGCGGTCACATATCACCTGCTGTGCGTGAACATGAACAGGCCGATGGTTAATGTGTTAAAGGCCGCCCAGCGCGCCGACCCGGCGCTGGCCAAAGAGATTATTCCCGGACACCTGCATCCGTCGGCGGCCGGACAGTTAATTATGGCTCAAGCGCTGCTCAAGGCGATGGGCGCGCCGGCCTTGGTTGCGGCCGTGACCATTAACGCCGGGAAGGGCGTTGTAACATCCGTGGCCCATACCACGGTGCACAAATTATTGGATTCCCATGGGGCGTTATCCTGGACACAGACGGACAGGTCCTTGCCAATGCCGGTTATGTCGCTACACGAAAACTGGCCGCAGTTTCCGCCGATCGGCCTTTGGCCCGCACCGGCACCCGATATGGCCTACACCAATCCGGTAACCGCACTGACAATAAAACTGTCCGGATTCATGCACTCCCTGGATCGCGAGCCACTGCGCGTGACCCATTTAGCGGCTCCGAAATATGCACTGCGTATAGACGGAAAGCTGATGGGTACCTTTACGGCCGCGGAACTGGCCCACGGAATTAATCTGGCCGACTTGCCAACGCCCATGTTGGCGCAGGCCTATCGGGTGATGGCGCTGACGTGGCAGCGAACGCAAGTCCGCTTCACTTATTGGCGGCAAGTGCAACTGCCGATGGCCAACATTGGGCAAAAAGGATCATTCCCGATTAATACCACATCCAGCGCTCGGGCACAGCAAGCCGTTGCCGCGATCGGCCGGGCGTTTGACAATCTTCAAACACTTATCATCCGGCACCAGCGGATGGCCGCACAACCGATGCCACACGTGTTTCAATTGCTGCCGGAAAATGGTCCCGCCGGCCCACCCTTGCCCGCGGTGCGGCAGGGACAGTGATTTATCCAAAATACGAAGCTTTGCAATTTGGAAGTTCAGTCGGCGAGGGACGGCGCGGGTATTAATCGCTTGCCGGTCCACCGCGGTTGGTGCCGGCGATAGAGTGCCTGAACATTATTTATTCCCGCCGCGAGTCCTGCATGGCCATTCGTTGAATCGTTCGGCTAGCCGCATTCGTCCGCGGTGCGGCGTTTGGGTTATTTTCGGCGGGAACTTTTGCAATCATGCACATTGGTGCACGCGCAATTGGCATTTCAATTCGTCACCGGCCCCGTCATTATTGGTGCGGGTCGGCTTTGCGGGTTTTGGGGTATGCGCCGGGATGGACGCGACCTGGTGCCGGATTTTCGCGGGCGAAAATGACAAATTTGGGTCGTGGGCCGCGTAAATTGTGGATCGGTTTCATATTGTCCGCATCCGCATCCGCACCGCGGGCGGATGCGGCAACCGGGGATTGGGTTCGGTTAACCACCCGGTGCGGATCCGTTGGAGTTACCTTTGCCACCGACAGGCTGCCTGTGCCACGACGGTGCGGTTCGGCCGCAATTTGCCGCGGCCTGCATTGCTATACGCATTGAATAGGGTGATAATCTATTATCAGTTGGACCAGTCCGCGATGCGGGACGAATCACTCCTGGTCTTTTGGCAGTTGGTTTCTACTTTTATTTAAGGGGTTCCAGATATGTTAAATGCGCTCTTGTCCGGTGGAGTTCTTGCGGTAATGACAAATCCAAATGCCACTGCGGGGGCGGCTGGTGCGTTATTAGGGCTTGTGCTCATATTGTTTATTGTAGTTCTTGTCCTGGGATCGATGATTGTGTGGATTTGGTCACTGGTTGATTTGCTGCGCGCACCGACAAGTTCGGACACAAAACTTCTCTGGCTGCTGGTCATTGTTTTTCTCGGT
>JAJZEY010000350.1 GCA_021805585.1 Planctomycetota bacterium | reverse complement strand
CCTCTATTTGCACTTGACAAAGGCTTGCTCATAGATGCGGCAGCAACGCCGGCCCGCTGGCACCCCATTTAATCCATGCAATATTTCGCCTTCCCGAAAAAAAGGGCGTACCTCCCCTGACCTCCGGCGCAGCCGTGGCTCCATAGTTGTAAAAATATCATAAAACGGATAGTTTAGTGGGCTTGCCTCTGATTCGGCGGGCTGCCCTGCTGCCCCGAATTCAGACCAGACTTGAATGCCCGCGCCGGTCATTGGTGACCAGCGGCCCGGCTTCAAACGCCCGACGTAACGTAAGGACGCAACAATATGGTTGAAACCGCAATTAAACGTGATATTTCCGCCGGCAAGGCCCTTTATGAACGCGCTATGAAAGCCGCATCCAACAGCGACGTACAGGCCGCACTGGACCTTTTGGAAGAGGCCTACGCCGCGGATCCGGAAAATGAGGAAGTCATTTTCAAACTCGCCTATTACCTGGACCTGGGCGGGTCTGATGAACGGGCCACCGAACTTTATGAACTTCTGGCCGACAAACAGCCGGCCCGCGAAGGCGTTCTTTTGAACCTTAGCGTGCTTTATGAAGATGCCGGCCGCTACGACGAAGCCGAGGAAACACTCCACCGATTGCTGACCATCAAGCCCAACCATGAAATCGGGCGGCGGTATTACGGCCACGTGGATGGATCCTTTGACATGGTGATTGCCGAGGAATCCGAAAAGCGATTTGTTCCGCGGAACATGCTGCTGGAACAGCCGATTACCGACTTTGAACTTTCTGTTCGCGCCCGCAACTGTCTGAAGAAAATGAATATCCGCAATCTGGGCGACCTGCTTAAAATTTCCGAACCGGAACTGCTGGCATACAAGAATTTTGGCGAAACCAGCCTGGATGAAATTAAAGAACTCTTAACCCGCAAGGGCCTTCGCCTGGGTCAGGCGGCGGAAGAAAGCCTGCAGGCACAACGGCGCGAAGCCATCAAGGCGGTGGCGGCTACCGTTCCGCCGGCGATTCTCAACAAATCCGTGGCGGAACTGGAACTCTCGGTCCGCGCCAGCAAGGCCCTGGAACTGCTGAAAATTCAGACCCTGGGTGATATCGCCTCCCGCACCGAGGCGGAACTGCTGGATGTGAAAAACTTCGGGCAGACAAGTCTGGATGAAATCAAGAAAAAGCTGGGCGAATTCGGCATGTCTCTGCGCAGCGTGGATTAAGCCGGCCGGGCGGCTTACGCCGCGCGTGTTGCCAGGTATGACTCGCCAGCCCATGCCGTGGTGCCGGGTTGCGCAAAAACCCGCAGGCCAAACGCCTAATCCCAAATCTTTTAGCGCCGTGTTGCGCGGCATTCGTGTTGTGGCAAAACTTTTTCGCCGCTGGTGCCTTACGGATGGCGTCAGCCGGGGTATGCCCGTTTTTATCGGGAAGGCCGCCAAGCTGCCTTTCGGCAATATTTTCGCGCCCATCAGGCGTCGTGGCCTGCCAATGTCATCAGGCGGCCCAAATCGCCGCCGTCCCATTTATCTGGCCAGACGCCCTACCCCCCAAAAGACTGGGGGGTGGGCGTCGGGCGAGCTTCGCTATTCAGGAGAGCTTTTCCGCCGGGGCGGCAGCTATTTATGCGCTATTTCCCATTCCCGATAAAAGCAGCCTCCCTGTTATGGTTGCGGCGGACACTTTCCGAATGGAAAAAAAGGCGGTATCCTGAAAATTGGAAACGATTACGGAATTTTCCGGACCAGGCGGCGGACGCAAACGAAACAGAAAGCCCCGAAAGGTTCAATATTATGCGATCCACCGATACTCAGGACTCTGTCGGAAAAATGTGGCAACGTTGGCGGGATGAATCCCAACACCAAAGCGGACCGGCGGACGCCGCCAATTCCCGTTATGCGGGAATTAATGCGCATGCCGCCGATTGGGTTGGGCAATGCGCCGCCCTGTGCAAGCCCGACCGTGTGGTGCTGCTGTGCGGATCAGCCGCCGAAAGGGCGGAGTTGCTGGAGCAAGGAGTCGCGGAGGGCGTTTTCGTTCGGCTGAACCAGACACTATTGCCCGGATGTTATCTGCATCGGTCCAACGCCAACGATGTGGCCCGCACGGAGCATAACACGTATATCTGCACGCCGGCACGCGATATGGCGGGTCCCACCAACAACTGGATGCACAGCCGCAATGCGTATGAAAAACTGCGTTCGCTGTTTGACGGCTGCATGAGCGGGCGCACGCTGTATGTGATTCCATTCATCATGGGACCAATTGGTTCGCCGCTGGCACGGGTGGGCATTCAACTGACCGACAGCCTGTATGTGGCGGCCAGCATGGGCATTATGACGCGAATGGGGGACGTGGCGTGGCGTATGCTGGGCACAAGCGACGAATTCACCCGTTGCCTCCACAGCGTGGGCCAATGTGACCCGGAAAAGCGATACATCTGCCATTTTCCGCTGGATAATACCATATGGAGTTTCGGTTCCGGCTACGGCGGCAACGCACTGCTGGGCAAAAAGTGCATGGCACTAAGAATCGCCGGCTTCCAGGGATTCGCCCATGGCTGGATGGCCGAACATATGTTGATAAGCGGCGTGCAAGTAGGCGACGAAAAAACTTATGTGGCGGCGGCGTTTCCCAGCGCGTGCGGCAAAACCAATTTTGCCATGCTGATTCCACCGGAAAATTACAAACAGGCGGGCTGGCGCGTTTCCACCATTGGCGATGATATCGCCTGGATGTGGGTGGATGAAGCCACCGGCCGGCTGCGCGCCATTAATCCGGAGGCGGGCTATTTTGGCGTGTTGCCGGGCACGAACCAGACCACCAATCCCAATGCCATGGCGACCATGGCCCGCGACACCATTTACACGAATGTCGCCCTGCTTCCGGATGGCGATGTCTGGTGGGAAGGCAAAACGCCCGAACCGCCACCGCACTGCACCGACTGGCTCGGACAGCCCTGGACGCCGACCGGCGGACACAAGGCCGCGCACCCGAACAGCCGATTTACCGCCCCCATGCGGAACAATCCGGCGCTGGACCCCGCCGCCGATGACCCGGCCGGCGTGGAAATAAGCGCGATTATTTTTGGCGGCCGGCGTGCGGGCGTGATTCCACTGGTGTATCAGGCTTTTAACTGGATGCACGGAGTATATGTGGGTGCGACGCTGGGCAGTGAAACGACCGCCGCGGCCGGCGGGAAGGTGGGCGTGGTGCGGCGGGACCCGATGGCCATGCTTCCGTTTATCGGCTACAACATTCGTGACTATTTTCTACACTGGTTTCGCATGCGCGCCCGGATGAGTGATTGCCCGCGCATTTTTCACGTCAACTGGTTCCGTAAAAACGACCGGGGAGAATTTCTTTGGCCCGGCTTTGGCGAAAATATCCGGATTCTTGAATGGATCATCAACCGTTGCCACGGGCGAGCCTATGCGATGGAGACCGTGCTGGGCTGGATGCCGCGCCCCACGGATATCAATCTTAGCGGGTTGGCGCTGCAACCGGAGGATATTGAAGCGGCGCAGAAAATTGATGTGGAAGCCTTCAAGGCCGAGATACTGTCCGAAG
>JAJZEY010000179.1 GCA_021805585.1 Planctomycetota bacterium | reverse complement strand
GTCGCGAAGCGGCTTTACCTTAAAAAACCCGGCTTACACCGTAATTTATGCCGCCAACCAGGCCAGATGGCATTCTACCATTCCGCCGGTTGCCGCCTGTTGCCCTCAGTTGCCGCCTTAACAGTCGCCGGTTTCGCGCCTGCGTACTTTCAGGCGGGGGCGATCCGTTAATAACCCGTCTTTTATCGGGTCATGCGAACATCGGGCACCTTGCCGAAATTTCAATCTCCATCGGCGGCGGCGTCCGGTTCGTCAGCCTGTTCCGGCGGGCGCAGGCCAGACACGCGATTGTCCCTGATTGCCTCCCGGATGTAAAGCATCCAGCGCTGGAAAAAATGGAGGTTATGCAGGGAAAGCAGTATTGGCCCCAGCATTTCCCCCACCGTAAACAGATGCCGCAGATACCCCCGGGAAAAGCCTTTGCAGCAGGCGCAGTCACAGCCTGCCTCCAGGGGGGCGGAATCAGCGGTGTATCGGGCGTTCCGCAACCGCATGGTTCCCTGCATGGTGAAGGCCACCCCATTGCGGCCATTGCGCGTGGGCAAGACACAATCAAACATGTCCACGCCGCGCTTCACGGCTTCCAGAATATCCGCCGGATAGCCCACCCCCATTAAATAGCGCGGTTTATGCGCCGGCAGCAGCGGAGCCGTGGCGTCTATGACCCGCACCATACGCTCGTGACCCTCCCCCACCGCCAGGCCGCCGAGTGCGTAGCCGTCAAAATCCAGCCGGAGCAGTTCTTCCGCGCACCGGCGACGCTCAACCGCATCGGTTCCGCCCTGGACGATTCCAAATAAGGCCTGGCGGTTTGCAGTATCCAGCCGATCATGTTCCTGACGGCAAATTTCGGCCCAGCGAATAGTTCGGTCCATTGCGGCGGCCAGCCGATCGGGCGGGCAGTCCGCCGGCGGGCAATCGTCAAATGCCATGGCGATATCCGCCCCCAGTTCATATTGCACCCGCATGGATTCCACAGGCCCAAGGTGAATCATCCGGCCGTCAATATGGGAACGGAAATTGACGCCATCCTGCGTAAATTCGGCCAAGTCTGAAAGGGAAAACACTTGAAAACCGCCGGAATCGGTCAACATCGGTCCGTTCCAGCCGCTGAAGGCCTGCAATCCGCCCAGGTCCCGCACGACCGAAGACCCCGGCCGAAGCAGAAGATGGTAGGTATTGCCCAGAATAATCTGACAGCCCGCGGCGCGCAGCATGTCGGGCGTAAGCCCCTTGACCGATCCGCGCGTGCCGACCGCCATAAATGCCGGTGTATCAAAAGAACCGTGGGGCGTATCCACGCGGCCAAGTCGGGCACCGCATGAGGCGTCCTGATGCAACAGTTGAAAGCGAAAAGGGGTAACGGGCTGTGAATCGGCTGATTGCATGAGACCTGTCGGTTTGAGTCTGTTGGAACATTGGAATCCGCCCGGCTGCGGCTAACGAAACGTCATTCATACGCAATCCGACTGAACCCGCCGAGGCGAATTTCAGTTCCAGTATTGCGGGGAATATCGCAGGGGTACCCGCATTTCCCTGCCATCAACTTCAGGTACTGATGGTTTTCAGACCACCCATATAGGGCAGCAGTGCGTCGGGTACGGTTACGGAGCCATCCTTGTTCTGGTAAAGCTCTAAAATTGGAATAAGAATGCGTGGGCTGGCAACAACCGTGTTGTTCAGCGTGTGGCAGAAATGCACCCTGCCATCGGCACCGCGGTAACGCAAATTGCATCTGCGTGCCTGAAAATCGTAAAGGCGGCTGGCTGAATGGGTTTCACCATAGGCATTTCGCGAGGGCATCCAGGTTTCAATATCCATCATGGAGGCGTTTTTCGGGCCAAGATCACCGGTGCAGCATTGCATGATCCGATAGGGCAGATTCAGCCTTTGCAGAACCTGTTCGCTGTTGGCCAGAATTTCGTTATGCCAGCGGATGGATTCGGCGCGGTCGTTGCGGCAAATAATCACCTGTTCAACTTTGTCAAACTGATGAATGCGGTACAGACCGGTGGTGTCTTTGCCATAGGTACCGGCTTCGCGCCGGAAACAGGTGCTTTGGGTCACCAGCTTAAGAGGAAGCTCATCGGCAGGCAGAATTTCATCCATCCGCCAGGCGGTTAAGCCCACTTCCCCCGTGCCGGTAAGGAAGCGTTCATCCTCATCCGTATCCTGAACTTCGCCCACGCGGTAGGCCTGTTCGCGACCGGCCGGAAAAAAGCCGGTGCCCCGCATGGCCGCCTCGCGCACCATGATGGGGACAGTAACCGGCGTGAAGCCTTTTTCAAACACCATCAGATCCATGGCCAGGCGCAACACCGCCTGATGCAGCAACGCTCCGGCACCCACCAGAAAATAGCTGCGCGAGCCGGCCAGTTTCACGCCGCGTTCGACATCAAAAAGGCCCAACCGTCGGCCAAGGTCCACATGGCTTTGCGGCGTAAAATCAAACTCGGGCACCGCGCCCCAGCGGCGGAGTTCCACGTTATCTTCGGAAGATTTTCCGACCGGAACATCGGCGTCCGGCGGCAGCGGTAGCTTTAACACCTCGGCGGAAATAAGCGGTTCAAGTTGCTTGATCTGTTCATCAAGCCCGGCGGCTTTATGTTTAATATCCAGCGGGCGCCGGCGCAATTCGGCGGCATCGGCTTCCAGCGCGGCTTTTTTCGCCGGGTCTTTTTCCGCCTTTATTTTTCCCATCAAAGGGCCGATTTCGCGGGAAAGGCGATTCTGTTCCGCGGTAAGTTCCTGGAGTTCCTGATTCAAAGCGCGCTGGCGGGCATCAAGTTCCAGAAGAACATCCAGATCAATTGGAATATTTTTCGCGCGGGCGCCCGCCCGAACCAGGTCCGGACATTCGCGGATAAATTTCATATCCAGCATATTTGTGTTCCGTGTAATTCACCGCTATAGCCCCGGGCGTCATCCCAACGCCCGCCGCGTACCCAATCAGGCACCCGGCGCGTAAATTCCGCCGCCCGCAATTGAACAATCCACATTATTTTTAATGGGCGGGAATAACCAGTTTCTCGCCAACGCGGATATTGTTTGGATTCGACCCGATTTTCCGCCGATTTGCGCGGTAAATGAGCTTCCAGTAGGCGCTGGTGCGATAAAACCGGCGAGCCAGGCCACGCAGGCTGTCGCCGGGACGCACCACATAAGTGCGGCCATGCACGCTGAAACCAGCGGTATGGCGGCTAGCCGACATGCGATAGTGCCTGCCGCGTGCGTGCACAGCCGATTGAACATGCGAAGCCCGCGGCAGATGAATAATCTGTCCGACCCGCATGCGGCGTGGATCCAAACCAGGATTGGCGCGTTCCAGGGCACGAATCATGCGGGCGCTGCCGTACATATGTAAGGAAATACGCGCCAGGGTATCCCCTTTGCGCACGCGGTATTCACGTGATGACAGCGTGATGTGCCGTCCCGTGCGGCCAGGGTGATGATGCCGATGCCCGCTGATGGTACCGCCAGGGGACAAGCCCGTTCCAGAATTGCCGGTGTCGGTGGAAGTGCCTGCGGATGAACCGGCGGCAGGGGACATGGTTCCGGAAT
>JAJZEY010000207.1 GCA_021805585.1 Planctomycetota bacterium | reverse complement strand
CGAATGCTGATGATGACCACAATGGCCGAAAATGCCCAATGCCTTGGGAATCCCGTTATGTTTGATAGGTCCGATGCTGAGGCTGGCATCTTCAAAACCCAGGGATTTGTCCCGAAGTACGGGCCGGAAAACCTGGCAGAGATAATGAAGCAGAACCTTAAATTTAATGTGGGCATGAACTTCATCATCAAAATGCCGGGGATTAAGCACTGTAAAGCATTCTTCCCGTGTAAGTTCAGGCAGATATGCCAGTGACGCTTCCACCTGATGGGCGAATTGGTCGCACCAATAAGTAAATGCCTCTCCCATAACTTTGGCTTGGATTATGGCGGTTGTTTTCCCGCAGTGGCCACAGCGAATTTCCCGCGATTTACGAAAGGGTAAAAATGTAAAACGCGATTGCGCCACTTCCAGCGAACCCGCACAGGCCGGGCAAAGCATGGCTCCATGTTCCATAACAGACTCCACCCCGGCCCTTCATTCGCTTAAGATTTGAACCATTTCAATCAGCACCGTGAGGGCATCTAGCGGTGCCTTTTAACTAACTGTGTCATACATCAAATTGGCGTGAAAAGCAACTCATTGGTTGTCCCCGCCGTTTTGGGGTGTGCCCGTTTTAGTCTGGTCACGTGATTGGGTCTCGGCTAAACTTTCGCTTTTGAGGGTTTTGCTGAATGTCACTTGATACCATGACTGCTGCCGCCATCCCCCAATTGCTTGGCTTAGTGGAAAAGACCTGGGGTTATCGCAATCTGCGTCCGCTTCAGCAGGAAGCCATGGAGGCAATTCTAGATAAACGCGATTCTGTGGTGGTAATGCCCACCGGCGGGGGAAAGTCGCTGTGCTATCAGGCTCCGGCGGTTTATCTTTCCGGGCTGGGCCACGGACCGACTGTGGTGGTTTCGCCGCTGATAGCGCTGATGAAAGATCAGGTGGATTCGCTGCGTGCCCTGGGCATACCGGCGGGGCAATTGGATTCTTCACTTTCGGCAGATCAGCGACGCGCCGTAACGCAGGATTTGCGCAATGGTCGATTGGCCATACTGTTCGTTTCGCCGGAAAAACTCGTTGGATCTCTTGCGTCGGCGGAAGCCCAACGGGGTGACGAATTGAATTCCGGTGCCACAGTCAATCCAACGCTGGCGATGCTTCAGCAGGCCGGCGTGCGCACCTTTGCCATAGATGAAGCCCATTGCATCAGCCATTGGGGGCATGATTTTCGTCCGGAATACCGGCGGCTGGCCATGCTTAAATCATTTTTTCCGGGCTGCAGCATTCACGCCTTTACGGCCACCGCGACGGAGCAGGTGCGTCATGATATCGCCACGCAACTGCAACTGGATAATCCGGCGCGACTTGTCGGCAATTTTGATCGTCCGAATCTGGTGTATCGTGTGCTGCCGCGGCGCGATGTGCTGGGCCAGATACGTGAGGTTCTGGAGCGACATAACGGTGAGGCCGGCATTATTTACTGTCTGCGCCGCAAGGATGTGGATGAAATGGCGGCCGCGATTCAGGTCGTCAACAAAACCTCCGGCCACCGGGCCTTGGGTTATCACGCGGGCATGGCCCCGGATGTCCGGCGGAATGTGCAGGAGGCGTTTGCCCAGGAACAGTGCGATTTAATTGTGGCGACAGTGGCGTTTGGAATGGGTATAGATAGATCGAACATACGGTTTGTGTTACATGCGGGGATGCCCAAGTCAATTGAAGCCTATCAGCAGGAGACCGGTCGCGCCGGTCGTGACGGTCTGGAAGCGGAATGTGTTCTGCTGTATTCGGGCCAGGATGTGATGACCTGGAAATCACTGATTGAAAAATCCGCCGATGACGCGGAAACGCGCGGCACCGCGGTCTCGCCGGATTATATTCCCACCGCGATGCGGCATCTGGAAGATATGGACAGGTTTGCGCGCGGAGCGGTTTGTCGGCATAAGGCTCTGGTGGAATATTTTGGCCAAACGTATCTTCCCCCGGGGGCGGAAGCGGAGGCCGGAATTCAAGCCACGCCTGACATGGCGGCAAACGACTCAAATTCCACCGATTCGCCGGTCAACAGCGTAGCTTCGTGCCGGGCGTGCGACCATTGCCTCGGTGATACGGAGTCGGTGCCGGACGCATTGGTGATTGCCCAGAAAGTTCTTTCCGCCGTGGCGCGCACAGAACAGCGTTTTGGCGCCGGACAAATTATCGCCGTGCTGCGCGGTGAAAATAACGCCAAAGTCAGGCAATTCAAGCATGACACGCTTAGCGTCCATGGATTGCTGAAAAATCATTCCGCCGCGGATTTAAGGAACTTTATCTATCAGTTAATCGGGCAGGGGGTTCTGGCTCAGGAAAATCTGATACTTTCGGATGGTCACGCGGTACCCATCATAAAATTAAATCCGGCATCGGTGGAAGTTATGAAAGGGCAGCGGTCGGTTCGCTTGATTCAACTGGCGAAAAAGCCCTCCGAAGGCGAAATCGGCTTGAAAACCGGGGAAGTATCCTGGCAGGGTGTGGACCGTGGATTGTTTGAGGAATTAAGGGGCCTGCGCCGCACACTGGCTGCCCAACGCCATGTGCCGCCGCACATTATTTATTCCGATGCGACCCTGCGCCAGCTCGCCCGCGTGCGTCCCGTCGACCGGAAAACATTCCGGAATATTTATGGCATCGGGGAGGCCAAACTGCGCGACCTTGGCGAAAAAACGATTGCGTTTATTGCGGATTATGCCACCGCGCATCTTTTGCCGACCAATGTGCCCAATGCCACACCACAGCCGGTCGCACAGGCCGCGGTGCCTGTGGTATCCCGGCCGAGTGTCACAAAATCAATGGCCATGAGCCTGTTTGAAAGTGGGCGGAGCGTCGCGGACGTAAGTCGGCAGACTGGACGTGCGGTCAGTACGGTATCGGAATATCTGGCTGAGTATATTCTGACTGCACAGCCGGATTCTATTGAAGCATGGGTGCCCGAACCGGTATACCAGCGTGTGGCCGCGGCGATTAAGAAGCATGGCGGCAAGCCATTGAAGCCCGTTTTTATCGCCCTGAACGAAACCGTCCCCTACGGACAGATTCGCCTTGTCGCGGCGCATTTGCAGTGCGGGAAAGCTTCGAATAATTCCTGAGCCGGACAAGGAACGTCCGACCGCGAACGGTTCGGTGCTGATCATGCCCCGCTATCGCGTTGGCGGCGGCGTCGGATCTGCTGGCCCAGGCCAGGCATGAGGCTGAGAAAAAGAGCCGGAGCCGGATTTTCAGCTTCCGCCAGCGCATCGCTGAGAATGCTTGATTTCATCCGGAAGTTTGGCTAGGCTAGAGGCATGAAAGACCATCTGCTGATATTTTTCGGCTGCCTTCTGACCGTGGCTTGTCCGCTGGTCGGGGCACCGTTATTGGCGTGGATCATCTTTCGTGATTAAGCCCCCGCCCGATAGGGATGGCACGAGCTGTCACCTGATTCGCCAGCGGTAGACGGAAGGCGTTTGCAAAGCAGACGCGGACTGTGAATGTGAGTTTTTATTAACTCGCCACAATCCGCGTCTGCTTTTTTTTGGCTAAAAAAATGGCTGCGGACTGGCAAATTTGGAGAT
>JAJZEY010000059.1 GCA_021805585.1 Planctomycetota bacterium | reverse complement strand
GTTGGCCGCGCCAAAGCCTCCGCCACCGGAGCCGGTGTTATAAAATGGATTACTGGCGACGGCACCATTATCCAGTTTTACATAGCTGACACTGTTGTTAATGGCCGCACCATTGCCGCCGTTGGCGGTGGGATCAAAATTGGTAAATGTTTCCTGATAAGCTTGAATGAAGCCGATACCATTTACCGCGGTGCCGCCCTGTGGATTAAACGTGGTAATAAAACTCGCACCGCCCCGCTCGGCATTGCTGTATTTGCTTGGATTGACCGTGCCATCCGGAAGAGTGATACTGGGCTGATTGGCCGCCCAGGGAATATAGCTGCTGTAAGCCAAAGTTCCCGGCAATGCCGTTGTGCTCCAGCTGTAGGCCCAGGTGGGGTTGGCCGCCACAAAGGCGTTCATGCCGCTGTTAATCCACGGGCATTGCGTGACGGTCGTCCCCTGGCCGATGCTGATTGGAGTGGTGGGTACCAGGGTGGTGGTGTTAAAGTCGTCACCGCCTTTGGTTGGCCCGGCGGTGGTGGCCGCAAAAAGATTGCCCGAAATGGAAAGAAAGACCAGCAGAAAGAGGGTGACAATAAATCCGCGCCCCAGGCGCAGGCTTTTGGGTTGCCAATATCCGACGGCGTTCACGATTGTCGTTGGGCATTGCATATCAAGCTCCCTAAGTCGCAGGCCATTTATGTTGTCGTATCCGAACGATCCGGATCGGATACGACGACATCAATATCGTGCGACGCGTGGTCCAATCGCGATCTGCTTATTAATCGGAACCGCCCATCAGGCCGCGACCGCAATAGCCCAATGCCGACGACCGCGAAAGGCGGTAATCCTTCCGATAACCAACCGCACACAAACAGCGTGATTCCCGGCAATCCAAATAGATAAAAATCACCGCGCTGCCGGGAGACAGCGCGGCGCTTGCACTCTCTCTCGTCCGATTGACGGGCTTTACCTGCGAACACGCGGAGCTAACCCGGTGATGCGTTCAGGCGGTTGGCCGACGCCGTCGCAGCAGCAGCAGGCCGCCGCCAAAACCCAGCAGCGCCAGTGCCGCGGGTTCGGGCACAGCCGTGGCTGGATTTAATACGAACGGCTGAAGCCAATTGTATAAGCCTGGCGTAACCGGTACTCCAATCCCGGTTCCGGTGCCAACGAGCTTGCTTAAGCTGCCCCCAACGTGAACCGCGGAAATGCTGTTGCTATAGTTGATCGGTATTGTCTGTCCCAACCGGCCGCCAGCAGCGATAGAAATGGTGATTGAACCAGAGCCGCCCCCGGTAAAATAAGGACCGCCAGAATCCCCCGGGAATGACGCCCCGTGGCCCGCACTGTCCGGTGCCAGATAAATATATCTCACAAGCGGTTCATAATACGATCCGTAGGCCTGTGTGGCCGGCGCGGAATATTGCAATATATTATTATTTTGGAATAATCGTTGTCCACTGACACCTGTGGATACGTACCCCGGATTGTTTGGTATCCCGCCAACGCTCGATGTGTATTGTCCCTGTAGACCATACCCGAGCTGGGTAAAGGAAACCGGATTTGTAATTGCCGCGCCAGCGAATGGCCCGTTACCGGTGCCAGGATTGGTGACCGTCGCTATATTTGCCTTAAGCAGGTTGAATATGTTTTGCGCTGCGCCGGCATTGACTGGTTGTGTGTCAATTCCTTCCATTACAGAAATGTCCTCCGGCAATTTACCGGGATTGTTAACCGGGTCAACAATGGAATAGGTTTGATATCCCATTATTGTAAACGTTGCGGAATATGGGGCCTTAGCCCCAATGTTGAATATTCCGTTCAACGCATCCTGTGCGACATGGTTAGCGGTTAAAATGGCAACAATGCCCTGATTGCCATTGGTAGCGGCGCTTATGACCGTACCGGTACCGATCCCGGTAAAGAAACCTACTGATCCCAGACTCAACGGATTGGGCGCATCGGGTATGAATTGGTCGTTGGGACCAATCGCCCATATAGGCCCGGCTACGCCAATGGCCGCCATAACAGCGCAGGCTGCGGAAAAAAGGATTGCCTTGCGAGGGAATATTGCGGGCAACATGGTGAATTCTCCTTCCGGAAAAAGGACTCTAAATCGCAACGCACTTCGGTGCGGAGCTGCATAAAAGCACAAATACATAAAGACAGCTAAATGTTTCAATCCATTGAAGCGTAAAAAATGCGCGGAAATCCCTTCCCTGCGCGACACATGTAACTTTTCACTTTTTTACAACAACAGGTGAAGGTGAACTTTTCGGCGGGTTGATTCAGCCACGCTATCCGCATTCTATTTCGCTGGGCCGCTGGGCCGGCATTACCCAAGGCCGCATTCCCAATCGCCGAATCAAACCAACCGCCGATGCACGGCAACCTGTCCATACGGAGATTACTACATGTTTTATCGGAAGTCAAAAACAAAGCGCGCGGATTTTTCGCTTCGTAAATACGAATCTTTTGTCTCGCCCACCCCGGTGCCCCTGGCAGCCCGGCAACCTGTTCAATAAGAAGCCCATACCCCAACCGCCCGCACCCGTTGGAAGACGACATTGTCGTGGTCTGGCTGGCAGGGGGTGCTCTGGATAGTATTAAGCGTAAGTACCCGTTGCCGCCAAGTCGGCCCGCAACGGCTTATGGAGCGGTTCATGATCTATTTCCTTGCTGATGATCACTTCGGTGTCCGACCCGGTGCCACGCTTCGCGAGGCGCTGGCCGCCGACTATACGTTTCATTTTGAAGAAAATTCGTTCCCTTGTCTCGAATCTTCTACATTTGCGGACAATTGCTCGCTTTTAATCTTGAATTTCATTGCCGGTACCGGCACAACGCCACTTGTCGCCGGAGTGGCTGAAACGAATGTCCGGCGCTATCTGGAACGGGGCAAGCCGCTGATTTTGCTCCATGGCGGAAGTGCCGCCTTCTGGCACTGGCCCTGGTGGAGAACCATCGTCGGCTTTCGCTGGGTGCGCGCCAACGACCCATTCCATGTGCCCCCGTCTGTGCATCCGGTTGCCCCGTACCGGGTGGAAGTCCGCACGTGCGACCATCCACTTATCGCCAAACTTCGCCCAATGGAACTGCCCGAAGATGAAATTTATATTCAACTTGAACAAACCTGTCCGGCAACTATTTTATTGACCACCACGCTGGCCAATGGCATTTTTCCGCAGTGCTATGAAAATGCCACCCCCTGGGGAGGCCGCGTCATCGGCTTTTTGCCCGGCCATCGGCCCGCAGTGGTGCGCCATCCGGATTCGCTGGCCAATGTCCGCGCCCTCCTTGATTACGCTGTCCAATCCGCCACCTGACCCCCGGTACCCCTCCGTTCTCGGCGATCTCCGTGGCCCGGCGTTGCTGCGGCAACGCAGAGCAGCAGGCAGGTGAGCAGCAGCGCAACTTATTTAGCCGGCGGCATTGTGCCGCCGCGATCGGCTCAGGATATAGTTGAGCAGTGAAAGTAGAGCACATAAGGATAGAATAAAAACGTGACTGTCGCCGAAACATTGCGGCACATCCTGCAGCCCATCGGACCAGTTGAAGCACATCTTCCCCCCCGCAAATGCCAAACCACAAATTAAAATACTTATTCTTCCCGCGGAATTATTTTCCGCAGCGCGGAACGTCGAATTGCCGGTGCCGGTATTTTCACCGCCGATCGGGCTGGCAACGAAACGTCATTATCTCCTGCTACAGTTCACTATTTATGAACGGACGAACAGACACGTTTCGCCCACAACCGGAACCACCGCGCCCCGCACCAAAATTCAGCGAAGCGCGGTCGCCGACTGTTTGACAAGTGAATAACGCCGCCATCACGACACTCCCTCGCCGCTCGTTAAATTCGCTTAAACAAGACGGCCCGGCGGTCGCCGCATACCGCCGTTTTACCCGTGTGATCCATTGCGCACCGGTTTAACGGTCAACTGATATCATCCGCTCCCGGCGCGGCCCTCGCCCCATTTGTGTGTTAGCGACATGGCCAATAACGGTTCATTTTGCAGCGCATTGCCCACACCTTTGCTGTACAATGGTTAGGTTGGAATTAATCTGGAGTTATTTCTATGGCCAAAGCCAATGTGGACCCCGAAGAACTTCGACGTTTCGCCCAGGACCTTAATCGTTTCAACAATGATCTGCAGGGTCTTATCGGCAATCTGTCTGGCCGCCTGCGCGGCCTTGAGGCCAACTGGCAGGACCAGGAACAACGGAAATTCATGGAGGCATTTGAAACGGCGATGAAAGCGGTTTCCAATTTCCTTCAAGATTCCCACCAACACGCACAAGTATTGGTCAAAAAGGCGAAACTTATTGAAGAGTATTTAAAACAGCGTTAAGCCGCCCGTTGCGGCCGCACTTTGGGAGAATCCATGTCTGAAGGCGCACGGATTGATGATATTGACGCGATCAAGACCTTTCGCGTTCAACTGGCCAAATTCGCCGAGGCGGCAAATTTGGCCTTGGACGACGCCCAAAGCGAAATCAACCGGACTCTAAACTGGCTGGAGGGCGAACAGACTTCGTTCTGGAATGCGCAAATCCGCAAACGCCAGGAATTGCTCGCCAAGGCCCAGCAGGCCCTGCGCGATAAAACCCTTTATAAAGATGTCAGCGGGCGGCCGCCGTCGGCTGTTGAAGAACATAAGGCGGTGGCGGTGGCCAAACGGAACCTTGCCGAGGCCGAACAGAAAATGGCCAATACCAAATCCTGGTGTCGCCGTTTTCCCAAGGAAATCGCGATGTACCATGGCGGGGTCAAGCCATTCGCCAATACTCTCGCCGGCGGCATCCCCGCAGCCCTGGCCCAATTAACAAATTCTGTGATTTTACTGGAACGCTACACCGCATCGCCGGTAGAAGCCGGTTCCGATGCCGCAGGCCAGCAGGCCGCGAGCAGTGCGGGTGAAAACCAGGTGGGAACCATGGCACGTGGCCGAACCGCCGGCCCGTCCACGCCAGACCCCGAAGCCGTGCGTCTTCGGCAGG
Source organism: Planctomycetota bacterium (assembly GCA_021805585.1). Next base: position 9,731 of record JAJZEY010000059.1, on the reverse strand, counting down.
CGATTCCCGCCGAATCGGTTCTGGCCCATTCTTCCCCCCCACCGGATGCCCCCCTTTCCCTGCCGGCAATTAATACCGCGGAACTGGGCAATTTGCCCGCTCCGGATATGACCAGCCAAACAAAAGCGGCCGCCAATGTGTTGCTGTCCGGGCAGCTTCCAGCGGACGCGGATTGGATCGTGGTGCGTATGGATGCGGACCGGCTGTTTATTGGCCCGGCGAACCGCAACCAGACCCTTGGCCCGGCGGAACGGTTTTATAGTCTGAACGCAACGGCATTCCTTCAAGACCGGCCAGAGCTTAACGCGATGGTAAACCTTTCCGCGGGTACAATAGCGCTATTCGGTCCGAACGGGCTTAAAGCGGTTTTTAATGCGGAAAATCGTCGTATTTGGCCGCAAAATTGAAACTTGTCGGAGCTTCACGCGATGGGCGTATATGAAGGTCAGGCGCGAATCAGTAAACTGGTACGGGATCTGGACGCCCGCTGGCATGAAATGCGGCTTATTTGGGATGACGCCAACAGCCACTCCCTGGAAGAGCGCTGCATTCGGCCGGTTATGGAAGATGCCCGCAACGCCCTGACCGCCATGGACCATCTGAAACAGATAGTAACCCAGATCAAGCGGGATTGCGGATAAGAGGAACATGACTCAACCAGCACAAGATTCGATGGTAATTCCCACAAATCCACAGCCGGTGTCTGAGCCAACGGATGTCTCCAGCCGGCGCGCGCAAGCCGGTTCCGACCGGCAGCGGGCCGCATTGCGCGCCCTTATGGCACTGGCGCAGCAGGCCGTCGCCCAGGAACCGATCATTGAATCCGAATTCCGCCGCGACAGCGTATCTGTAAATGAAAAAGAAAAGCATTCCCTGGAACTTCTGGAAAACAGCCTGCGCCATGCCGAATCGCAAACCGCAGCCGGCTACGCGGCACGCGTGGAACAGAATCAGAGCCGCCACACGGCGGAAACCCAGGCTGCGGTTGAAGAAACCGCCGCGGCGCGTAAACGCGCCGCCAAGGAATTTGAAAATGTTCATGAAGCACTGAAAAAGAAAATCGCCGAAGTGGTCTGGCTTGCGGACATTGAACTTGAAGCCCAGCAGAACCGACAGCGCGCTGAATTACAGGAATCCATCGAAACCAATGCCGCAAAAATGGCCGGAAAACGCGAAAGCGGCGAAGCCCTCCTTAAAAAATATGGCCATTCACCACAGACCGAAGCGGCCGCAGCCGGTACGCCGGAACGGCCAGCCGATTCCACCAGCGATCGGCTGGCATTGCTGGCGGAGTATGACCAACAAGTCGCCCACGTGAATGCCAATATTGAAACTCTGGACAGCCTCGGCCTGCCACGCTTTTTCGCCGGCGTCGGGCCGTACATGGTTTTTTCGGTGGTGGTGCTGGCCGCGGTCGGCTTCTCCCAGATTCTGCCGGGAGAACAGATACCCAACTGGAATATGCTTGGTCTGTTCGGCGGCGGTGCGGTACTGGTTATGAGCGGCCTTATGTTGCTGTTGCGATGGATGGCCCGCAAAGCCGTCCGCCGCGCATATGTTCCGCTGCACACGGCCCTATTTCATGCCGATGCCGCAGGCCGCCAACTGGCTGCGGCGAACAAGGCCTGGCACGACAACGTGCTGGCCGAAGCGCGGGAAAAACACAAAACCGAGATTCAGGCACAACGCGAAAAGGCCGGTCCGCTGCTGGAAAAGGCCAAACTGAACCGCGAAACCGCCCTGGAGGCCGTTACCGCCGAGGGGAAAGCCAAGCTTGATCGGCTGACCCAGCGCCATGCCGCCGCCCAGCAGGATGCGCTGCAGGCCCGGGACGGTCAGCTTGCGGAAATAAACCGCAAATATCAGATGGAACATCAAAAAATAACCGGCGGTGCGGCCGCCCGGCGCGTGGAAATTAACACCCGCCACAGCCAGTTGCGGACCGAACTTGAAAACACCTGGCTGGCCGGGTTGGCCCATTTTGCTGAACCGATCGGCTCGGCCAGCCCCACGGAAACAGCGGGCCGGCGACCCGGCCATGCCGGATGGATCGCCCCCACGAGTTTTCCGGACAGTGTGCGTTTCGGTGAACTTCAGGTGGATGTCGGCCAACTGATTGCCGCCGCGGATCCGGCGGGCGGCTTTACGCTGAAAATTCCGGCACCGATTTCCATAGAAGCGATGCTGGAATTCCCGCGCCGCGGATCGCTGCTGCTTCACGCGGACCGCGCCGGACGGGCCCAGGCAATTGCCGCGCTTCAGGCTCTTATGACACGGCTGCTTACTTGCGTTCCTCCCGGCCGTGCCCGCTTTACGCTGGTGGATCCAGTCGGACTGGGGCAAAATTTCGCCGGATTCATGCACCTGACCGATTACGACGATGCGTTGGTTAATGGCCGCATCTGGACCAGCCCCGAACAGATTGACCAGCGTCTGGCCGATCTGACTGAACACATGGAAACAGTTATTCAAAAATATCTTCGCAATGAATACGAAACAATAGACGACTACAACCGTCAGGCGGGCGACCTTGCCGAACCATACCGGTTTCTGGTGATTGCCGACCTGCCGGTCGGATTTTCCGATGAATCGCTCAAGCGGCTTAGCAGCATAGCGACAACGGGTGCACGCTGCGGCGTCTACACCCTGATTTTCCGGGACACGCGTGTTGCCACGCCGTCGGGAACCCATCTGGACGACTTGGAAGCCCACAGCATCAATCTGATTTTCCGCGACGGGCGGTTTGTCTGGCGCGATGACGTTTTCAGCCGCTTCCCGCTGACACTTGACCGCGCCCCCGGCGAAGATGAACTCACGGCCATTTTGCATCAGGTGGGTGAAAAGGCCAAGCTGGCCAAACGTGTGGAAGTTTCTTTTGCGGCCATCGCGCCAACCGCCGCGGAATTCTGGACCCGCCGGTCCGACCGCGACCTTCAGGCCCCCATCGGCCGCTGCGGTGCCACGCGGCTGCAGACTTTTGCGCTGGGCCGCGGTGTGGCGCAACATGCGCTGGTAACGGGCAAAACTGGATCTGGTAAATCAACATTGCTGCATGCGTTAATCAGCAATCTGGCCATGTGGTATTCCCCGGCGGAACTTGAACTTTATCTGATAGACTTCAAAAAGGGCGTGGAATTCAAAACCTACGCCGCCCACGGCCTGCCCCATGCCCGCGCTATTGGCGTGGAATCCGATCGGGAATTCGGCCTTAGCGTGTTGCAGCGGATTGACGGCGAAATGAGCCGGCGTGGCGAATTGTTTCGTGCCGCCGGCGTGCAGGACCTTGGTTCGTATCGCGCGGCGACCGAAAAACAGATGCCGCGGACTCTGCTGATTATTGACGAATTCCAGGAATTTTTCAGCGAAGATGACAAACTCGCTCAGGACGCCGCCCTGCTGCTTGACCGGCTGGTGCGCCAGGGCCGTGCCTTCGGCGTGCATGTGGTGCTTGGGTCACAGACCATTGCGGGGTCTTCCGGGTTGTCGCGCAGCACGATCGGCCAGATTGCCGTGCGTATCGCCTTGCAGACCACGGAAGCTGATTCACAGGTGGTGCTGGCGGATGGCAATTCCGCAGCGCGGCTGCTGTCCCGTCCCGGCGAGGCGATTTATAACGATGCCGGCGGTCTGGTGGAAGGCAACAGCCCGTTTCAGGTGGCCTGGCTTTCCGATGACCAGCGCGACACCTATCTGGATTCCGTCACGGCAACTCAACGCAAATCCGGCATTGAAGCCCAGGCGGCTATTGTGTTTGAAGGCAACGCCCCCGCCGATATCCGCAAGAACCCCCGGCTGACGGCCGCACTTAAATCTCCGCAGCCTGTATCCGTTCCCCGGATATGGCTGGGAGAACCGGTGGCGATTAAAGACCCCACGGCCATCAGCTTTCGCCGCCAGAGCGGGGGCAATGCCATGCTCATCGGGCAGGCCGAAGAACCGGCGCTGGCCATTATGTCCGCCGGTATGATCGCGCTTTCCGCCCAACAGGACGCGGCGGCCGCATTTTATATTCTGGATGGCAGCGCCGCCGATTCACCATCCTTTGGCGTACTGGGAACCGTCGCGGGCCTGACGCCGCAGACCTGCCGCAATATTGATTACCGCGGCGTTCCCGATGCGATCAACGAACTGGCGCAGGAACTTAAACGGCGGCAGGAAGACGCCGGCGGTCAGCCGCCCTCCATTTTTGTATTTATTCTGGGATTACAGCGTTACCGCGCGCTGCGAAAGTCGGAGGAAAGCTTTGGATTCTCCAGCGGCGATGAAAACGCTGCGCCCGATCCGGGCAGGCAATTTGCCGATCTGCTGACCGAGGGGCCGGGGGTCGGTATTCATATTATCGCCTGGGTGGACACCATGGTTTCCGTGGAACGGGCGATGAATCGGAATTTAATGCGCGAATTTGATAACCGCATTCTGTTTCAAATGAGCGCCGCCGACAGCAGCAATCTCATTGATTCGCCGGCCGCCAACCGGCTGGGCGCGTGCCGCGCCCTGGCCTTCAGCGAAGAACAGGGGACGCTGGAAAAATTCCGCCCCTACGCGATGCCCGATGGCAATTTCCTGGAAGAAGCGCGGCTGCGGCTAAACGCAAATAGAGCCGGCACTTTGGCCTGAACAATGACGACCCCAAACGCCTTGATTATTTCCTGGTTGTTGTCATCTTCACATTGTCGGTGGTTGCGGGCGGTGGTGCGGCGGCCAGCACCACCAGCGCCAGCGCGGTCCAGCTTGGAAACACCGCAATGCCGGGAATCAGTTCAATAATAAGTGCAAGGCCTATCGCCCAACCGGGGCCGATGATCAGCCAAAGAAAAAACGCCGTGGCCAGATCGGCCGCATCATCTATGGGGTCCAGAAAGCCGATTGTCCCGCCGCACAGCAGGCGAATGCCATCCACTGTAACGGCCAGACACAGCGCCAGCACTTTCCGCCGCCGGGAAAGCGGCCGATTGAAAAGTCCATGCGTCAGCAGCCGAGTCATCGTGCGCCTACCCTTAAAAAGCCCGCCCCATGCATATTACCCGCAAGTGCCCACAGGCGTATCAGGGGGTCGCATGTATTTCCCGCCGCATCGGGCCGCGGATTCTTTTGGGACTCCAATCAACCTTCAGCCCATTCGCTATTTCTTCCGGCCTCAATTTGTTTTTTACGCGCCGCCCCAAAAGCGATAGAATCAGGCAGTGGCTGAATCGCGTATTCAGTCGGCCGCCGGCGCGGCGGCATTTATGCCGACACGGTCGGCAATAATTACGGCAAAGGCGGAATGATTCATGACACTTGATCGCGAAGCGGTTTTGGCGGTTCTTAAAACCGTTCAAGACCCGGAAATATTCAAGGATATTGTGACGCTTAACATGGTCAAGGATATCGCCATAAATGGCGGGCAGGTAACGGTCGGCGTGGAATTGACAACTCCGGCCTGTCCTATGCGGGATAAAATCAGACAGGATGTTACCGCTGCGGTGACCGGTATGCCGGGCGTAACCGGCGTGGAAGTTAAATTCACCGCGAATGTGCGCGGCGCCGGCCAGCCCAAAAATCTGCTGCCGGGTGTACGCAATGTGATTGCCGTGGGTGCGGGCAAAGGTGGCGTAGGTAAAAGCACCATGGCGGTAAGCATCGCGGCGGGCTTAAGCCTGCAGGGCGCGAAAGTCGGTCTGCTGGACGGCGATGTGTACGGGCCGTCCATACCGACGATGACTGGATTGGAGGCGCAATCACCGGCGCTGCGGGGCGAACAGATTGTGCCTTTTTCGGTCGGCCCGAAGGACAATCCGCTGCGGGTCATGTCCATCGGATTTATTGTACCCAAGGAAAAGGCGCTGATCTGGCGCGGCCCGATGGTTCACGGCGTAATCCGGCAGTTTCTGGAACAAGTTCTGTGGGAGGAATTGGATTATCTGGTGGTGGATTTGCCGCCCGGAACCGGCGATGTGTCGCTAACGCTGGCCCAGTCCATCGGATTGACCGGCGCGGTCATTGTGGCCACGCCCCAGGAAGTGGCCCTGATGGATGCCCGCCGCGCTGTGCGAATGTTTCAGCAGTTGGGCGTTTCGATTCTGGGCGTGGTGGAAAATATGAGCAGCTTTATATGTGAACATGGAACGCAATACGACATTTTCGGCCGCGGCGGGGCGCAGGCCATGGCCAAAGATATGGGCCTCCCATTTCTGGGCGATGTACCGATTGACATGAGCATTCGGAAAAGCTCGGACTCCGGCGATCCATTTGTTAACCTGCAGGGCGATTCCGCCACAGCGCGCAGCCTTAACGCAATTGTGCGAAACCTGGCCGGCCAGATCAGCATCCGCAATCTGACTCGCCCGGCCGGCAAGGCGATCAAGCTGGATATAACAGCATAAATCCACGGGGCCGCTTTAATTTGGCAGGGGAACATTGCGGAAGACAAACGGTACATTTACCCGTGCATTGGGCAGCCGGTCAATGGTGACGCGGACGGACGCCGGGATGCCACCGCTGACGCCAAACGTGTAGTGGTGCTTGAGTGGCGCATAAAAGCCCGCGCCGAAAATGGAAGTTTGAAGGGGACGATCGGCCTTATCAAAAAACCGGACGGCATTGGAATCGGCGATTTGACGAACCACACGATTGGCGATTTTGCCGGATTTGGCGGTTAGAAATGGCGCGGAAATGACCAGCGGGACAGTCCAATAGGTTCGGGAAGCTCCCGCAATTGCCCCGGCGAGTGGTTGGGCCGGGTGGTGTTTTACCGGGTTGCCAAAGGTCAGGGTGAGCGAGGCGATGGGCACGGTCATGGGTCGGGATTTTTGCCTGATGGCTGAATAAACCACCGGTTCGGCGGGCGTAATCACCGGAATATTGCCGCGCAAAACGGTAATCCGGTCGGCCCTGGCGGAGGGGCATTGCAGTCGGCAGGAAAGACCAAAGCTGGTCCATGCCATACTGGAACTGTTGTTGACGCAGGTGGGATTCCGCTCCGCGGCGGGAAGCACCTCCGGCAAAAGCGATTGTCGCAGGTTATCCACCGCGGATGTCAGATGTATGGGGCCAATAAATTTTATACTCTCCCCCTTGGGGCACCAGGCGGCGTTAAGCAGCAGATCAAGAAACCGCCGGTGCTGATTGGCCGGCGGTCGGTCGTAATGCAGAACCTTCGTGCGCACCAATTCGCCTACCGAGATAAGAAAACCGCCGGAAATGCACACCGGGTTGCCTTTTTTGAAAACCGATAAATCGCGGGAAAAGGAAAGCCCATTGGAGCCGGGACCGCCAATAAATGGTCCGGTTCCGGTGACACGTGCAATGGCTTGCAGCACTTGCCAGAAGGGCCGCCTTTTTATTTTCAGGGTCAGTCTTTCGTCGGCGAAATAAGCGGGAATGGGCGCTCCGCGTCTGAAAAGGGGATAAAAACCGGCATCAAAGCCACCCGCCCGGCTCACCTGCCGCAGCGCCTGTTCCAGCGTCACATTTCTTAAATCAAGCCGGACCAGCGGACCGCGAACAGCCCGATGGCGGGCAATGGCGGCCAAAACGGCCTGAAGCCTGTGTCTGAACGCGGGCGTGGTCGGACCGTTGAGCGCGGAATGCAGGGGTTCATCGGCGGAAACGCCCATTGCAATTAAATCGCGTTCGGCGGCCTGACGTTGAGCTTTTGAGCCCTGGCTCAGACGGTGTAAAAGCGTTGCGATCAGCACGGGCGAGACCGCCCGCGGCGGCGATGATTTCATCACTATTCGCGGAATGGAACCCATACCGGCGGGTAAGCCGGCCGTCATAACAAGGAGGCAAACGGTAACCGACAATCGATTCGGGCTGATGACATTTTTGATGCGCGCATTCATTTTTTTCTCCAGGTCAACACCATGCCGCCTTTGTGCCAACGCAAAAGCCGATAACACAAGATCAGCGCGGTAGAACAATATTGCGAAACACAAACGGAATCTTGACGGTGTGCAACCCTCCATGGTAAATCACGCTTACCGCGACCGGCTTGCCGCCGGTAATGTGAAAAGCGTACCGATCCATTTTGTTGCCATTGGAATACCGGGTTGCGGTTAGCCCACCCCAAAGATTGAATTTCCGTCCGGCTCGACCGCGGAACACCAGCGTGCGGCCATTAAGAAGGTGATTCTCAAAAATCGCGGATACGGTGGACGAAAATGGCGAATGGATATCCAGATTGACAACCCAATGGTTCCCATGGAGCACAGGCCTGCTGAAGGCAAGCGCCATTTTTCCCATAACAAGGCGTGTTGGACCCAGGAACAAATCAGGAACGGTATATATTTTTCTGGAGAGTGAAAGGCGCACAACGAAATTCCCCGACAGCCGACGGATCAGGCGGCTTTGCGGTGCCGGCGCGTTTAATTGAATTTGAAAGGGAAAGACCGTCTGGCCGCCGCCGGCCGGGTTGGCCGCACCGGAATAGCCCGGATTCCGCGTACCGATCAGTTGGTGGCCATGGTCATCCATGGCGCTGTTTACCTGAATGGAAAATGAATAAACCCATGATTTCGAAAGCGGAACCCATAGTGCCGCGGATTGCAGGTAAACCCCGCGTTGGAGCTTGTTTGCGTTCCAGCCTTCAAAGGAAAGCGACGCGACACGATGCGCGGTTGAAATCGCCAGGGCGGCGCGGCCGGCGGAACAGACTGGCGCCCCGGAGCGAAATAAATCGTTGGCGCCAAAAGTTATGCGGAACGGCTTCGCCGATGATTGCGCGGCAAGCGGACCAATGCCGGTGGCACCGGCGATTTGTCGCAACACTTCCCAGAGCGGCGCACGGTACAGATGCACGGTCAGATGAGGCGTTTTTGCCCGCATGGTTTTGGAAAACGTTGCCGTCAGGCCCGCCTGACGACAAATGGCCTTGATAACGTTGTGAACCGAAGCGTCGGTGGCGTTGAATGTGATCAGTGGCCCGTTACGTGCCTGTGCCAATTCAATGGCGACCCGAACTTCATGGACAACAGCTTTTAACTGGGGCCGCGGATATTTGACCAAAGCCATTCGAAGCGGAGGCAACGCATCCGTGCCGGCGCGGATCAGCCGGGCGATTGCCGCCTTCCTGACCGCGTATTGATCGGATCGAAGCTGTCGTATCCAGTTTTTCAATTGTTGGGGCGCAGGCGTTACAAAAGGCGCGCCGATGCAGGAAATAGTCGGCGGGGAATTTTTGCCCGGAGCAACCGCAGCCGCGGTTTCAGCCGCATGATCGCCCGCGGAAAACAGGGTCAGGAGGATAGCGCCGCATAAGGCTCGCCTGATGATCCGTGAATGACCTTTCCGATATGTATCATGCATATTGCGAGCCTTTCCGATAGCAGCGTCAACGGGGAATCGGCAGGTGATGGAACGCGAACGGAATTTTCAAACGCAGCGTTCGGGTAAAAAACACCATCTGGGCCTCCGCCGGCTGTCCGCCCGCAACGCTGATCGAGCAGCGATAACTGGACCAGTTTCCAAGGGGCGTCTGGGTAAAAGGGGAATGGGTTATCATCGGCAATATGTGCTTTCCACCCTTTGTCAGGAACACCATTTCCGCACCATTCAAGAAGTGATGCTTGAAATATTTAAATAGCCGCAGACCCGCAAAGGGCAGCCAGTGGGACTGTTTGCCCTTTTTGTAGAACTGCTGGGGCAGACTGATGTGCACGGGAATACGCCAACCTCCGGAAATTCTGGCGGCTTTACCAAACTGAATATCTATGCCCGTAAAGTGGAGTTGCGCGTGGCCGGATTGAAGA
>JAJZEY010000062.1 GCA_021805585.1 Planctomycetota bacterium | reverse complement strand
TCGCACCGGCCCGCTTTATCAATTCGCCCGGTGAACTGATGACGCGCAGTCTGAACTTCGCGCAGCAGGCTATTTCTGAACAATATGCCATGACCTACGCCAGCACCGTTCGGTCCGCACAGGAAAACCTGCCACAATTCGGATTCTATTCCATTCCGAATATCCGCGCCACCTCATCACATTAAAGTCAAATTCGGCATTCAACGTAATCAGAGGCAATGCCGAACCGAGCTATTTGGCCGCAGGCCCGATTTTCGCCAGTATCCGCAGACATTTGATAAATAAGAGTGGAGCCGCCTCCAGCCGTCCGTGGCCGTGATTAAATTCGGCGGCCGCCAGCGTCCGCCCGGCCAGGGCGATCCGACCGAGTCGGGATCCGAAAATCGCATTTGGCGGCGGGGGGGTTAAGGCGCGCAGGTAACTGGTGCTCCACAACCCGGCCTTGGCGTTCAACTGCGGATTCAATTCCTGTGTCATTCGGTATACTGCCGCAATGGCTCCGGATGCGTCACGAAAGCTTGCCCACTGGTCACCGCCCGGGGGCGTCGCACCGGCTGGGGATGTCATGCTTTGATACTTTGCCACCATGGATTCTTCACACTGTCGCAACAGCAGATGCAAGGCCCGTTTGCGCACCTGCCAGCCGCCCCAGCGGTTAAGATTTTCGGCTGGAGCATTGGCATCCAGCAGAATCGCAAGTTGTGCGGTGGCCGCAAATAGCCTTCGCATATCGTTCAGACGGGCAACCAGGTCATCAGTCGCCACCTTTCGTGTGCCCAGGGAATCCGTGAGCTTTCGCTGAAGCTTAAGGAACGCCTGCACCGCGGCTTCAAACCGACCGCCGCTCATTTTTCGCACAATATTTGCCTGCGGAAGGCATTGCATAGAAAGGTGAATCTGTGCCAGCAGGTTCAGGGCGGCCTGAAAATGGTCGAATTTCGTCGCGCCTGATCCTGCGGAATCTGGACTTCTGCTGATAGATTTCGCCCAGCGCACCATGTTGCTTTTGACGCCGATTATCGACGCCGGATGATATAAGATGGCCTGCTGCTGGGTGGCCGGAATGGCTTTAAGTCTGGTCAGATTGGCCAAGGCCATTTTCAGGCGGTAAATGCACTCGGAAATATCCCGGGCGGAATATTCGCCGGCCAGAATTGTCGCAAGACGCTTAAAATCGTCGGCACCGGCCTGTCGAACGCGAATTTGATCGGCCCGGAACATAGGGGTCGGCGGCCTGGAAACTTCGGCCGAAAAGCGGCTGTATTCCCGCAAAAGCCGGCCAATTGACTGAAGTTGGGCGGAATATTTCGCAACCTCGGAATCCATCCGCAATTTCATAATCGCCCGATGAATGCGATGTTTGATGGCATCATTTTCCGCCGTGGGAAGATCGGCCCGCCGCAGTTGCTCCAGCGAATTAACAATCAGATTAATAAACAACAGGCGACGAACGGCCGCCGGACGGGTGCGCGGGTCACGAAACAGAATAAGGCCCAGCAGCAACCGATGGTTGAATTGCTGTTGGGTGGCCAGGCTTAAAGCCGCCCCGGCCTGTAAATGAGCGGCCAGGGAAGCGCATCGCACGATAACGGGGTAATACATTTCGGCCGCCGGCGCGGTTCGACGATGCGCCATCTGGGATTGCAAAGACTCAAGAATTTTGCGCAGAGCTTGCCGCATTTCCGGCGTGAGGTTGGCACCCTGAATCCAGGTTAATTCCTGGCCAATGGCGGGTAAAGCTCCATCGGCGACGGGAACCGGCGCGGAACCCGGTTGCGGAATCCGAACCGGCCAGACCGTTATTTTGTCCGGGTTTATGGAGGGGGCTTCCACCTGAACCAGCGGGCTTAGCGGACCAAGAATTTTTTCCAGATACTTGTCCATCGCCACACGGGTCGACAATGGCGTGTTGACATTCCCGCCGGCTCGCAAAAATTTCCGCAATCCCTTAATGACCGCCAAGCTGGGCGTTTCCCCGGGGGCGTTGGCGCTGGCGGGCAAAAGGTGTGCGACCAGCCGGTCAAAGGCGGGTAATCCCGCGGACAGTTGATCCGCCTTAAGCACCATAAGCGCCGCCACCCGCGGACGGTTTGTCCGCAGACTGTTGCGGTACAAATTGCGAATGACCAGGCGGTAAGTTTCCTGCAGGTTGGCTGCGGTAAGTCCTTGCGGGTCCACATTGTCCATATTTAAAAGAAGATTGGCGATGGAACTGTCCAACGCCCGCACTTTAGCGCGCACACGACTGACCGGCCTGGTTAATTGTGCAAGCTGATCGGCACGCGATTGGCCCGCGGAAGCAAGGACCAGCAGGCACGCCACACCGAGAACCAATCCCCGTTTTATCGGTGCGCCTTTGCGACGGAGTTTGTTTTGTTTATTTCTCATATTCCTCATGCACCTTTCCGTACAGCAGGTCCAATTGCCGGACCATCTTCCTGTAGTCAAACAGATCGGCGGCGAGTCTATTTCCCGCCAAGCCGAATTTTTCCCGCCGCAACGAATCGTCGGCCATTTCCGACAGGGCCGCCAGCAGGTCCCGTGCATTTCCCGGTTCAACCAGAATTCCCGTCTGGCCGGGCCGGCAAACTTCAGCCGCGCCATCGCAGTTGAAAACCACCGTTGGCAGCCGGGCCAGCATTCCCTGCACGACCGCCCGCGGCAGACCTTCGCGATAACTCGGATGCGCCAGTATATCCATCGCGGGCAAAATGTCCGCAACTTCATCGGGTCGTACCAGACCGGTCAGGGTGAAACGCCCTTGCCAGCCGCGCTGATCGATAGTCCGCAAAAAGCGCTGCTTGTAAATACCGTCGCCGACCCATAAAAAATGGACGCGATTGTGGCGTTGGAATAGTTCCTCGGCGATTTTCAATAAGTCATCATGACCTTTCAGCGGTTGGAGTCGGGCGACGGTGCCGATTACCAGGGCATCCGGCCCGATGCCCAGACGTTGGCGCGCGGTTTGCCGGGTGGCCTGCGGATGGATGTATTGATCAATTTCCATGCCGCTGTGGATGATGGAATATTGTGCGGGCCGGCCCACACCGGCCGCCAATGCCTGCGTTCGCATCGCTTCGGCCACGCACACAATTTTGTGGCAGCGGCGGGCGGCATAGCGCTCAAGCATGATCCAGGCCTGATTGAACGCTGGATTTTGATACGGGTGAAACGGCAGGCCATGCACGGTATGGACAACCGCCGGCACGTCCAGCCGCCAGGCGGCCAGTCGTCCGAGTATGCCCGCTTTGCTTGAATGGGTGTGCACCACATCGGGCCTGATGGCAATTAATTCGCGTTTCATCGCCTGATAGGCCCGCCATTCGGCGCGCGGATTAGGATTCCGCACCAATGTCGGAATTTCCATTATTTCACATCCGGTCTGAATGAATTTAGGCACAAGCGAACCTTCCGGGCCCCGGCTCGGTCCGGTAAAAAGAATGACCCGGTGACCAAGTTGGCGCAGGCCCAGGCAGGTTAAAAGCGTGTTTTCCTGCGCCCCGCCCACAATCATTCGTGTGATGATATGAACAATTGTCAAATTGTTTTCCCGATTAGTGTCGCTGCCGGGCCATCCACCGGTCC
>JAJZEY010000361.1:2005-3586 GCA_021805585.1 Planctomycetota bacterium | reverse complement strand
TGGCGGAAACGCATTTCAAATTCGGAATTCGAACCGCCAGGTGCAACAGGAAAGTCAGCGCGGGCGGCAATCCATGCGACACAAGCGTTAACCTAATTTTAACAGACCATTTTTCCAGGAGCGTAGCATGAAGCCCATCACGGCACCTGACAGAAATCAGTTGACTATCATCCGTCTTGCAGCAGCCGGATGCATGGCGTTTGCCATGGTTCCATTCCTGACTGGCTGCCAAAGCCAGCAGGCCGCCAGCTCCGCGCCGGTCGCCGTAAAAATGACCGCCCAGCCGGCTATTATGGCACCCGACATGCCGGCGGCCGGACAGGAAGTATTCACTTCTCCCAAGGCCGCATCGGCGGCCCTTCTAGCGGCTGTGGAAAAACAGGATCACAAAACATTGCACCGGATATTCGGTCCAGAAATAAAGAAACTGGTTACCGGTGACAAGGTTGAGGATCACCGCCATTTTGACGCTTTTGTCGCGCACGCACGGCAAAAGTTTCAACTGCGGCAAACCAGCGCTGATACAGCTGTCATTCATATTGGCAATAAGGCTTGGCCCTTTCCGATACCCATACGGAAAACCACGGAAGGACAATGGTATTTTGACACGCACGCCGGCCTGGCGGAAATTCTGGCCAGGCACATCGGGGCTGATGAACTTGAAACCATTAAAGTGTGCGATGCATACGTTTACGCCCAGCGCCAATATGCCGCTACATATCACGACGGCAGCGATGTACTTCAGTACGCGCAGCGCATGGTCAGCAAACCCGGAACACACGACGGTCTCTATTGGCCCCCCGCCGCAAATCAGCCGGAAAGTCCGTTCGGCCCGCTGGCGGCACAGGCGGCCGCCGAGGGCTATACGCCTGGCGTGCATAAAAACAGTCACGGACCGCATCCATTCCACGGATATCTGTTTCATATTTTGAAAAAGCAGGGTCCGGCGGCACCGGGGGGGAAATACAATTACGTGATTAACGGCAATATGATCGCCGGATTTGGACTGGTTGCATTTCCAGATAAATATGGAGCCTCCGGCGTGATGACCTTTATTGTGAATCAGCAGGGGAAGGTTTATCAGAAAGACCTTGGCCCGGATACGAACAAAATCGCTGCGCGAATGACACGTTACAACCCGGACAACACCTGGACACTGGTACAGGAATAACCGTCGGCCTGAGTTTGTCCAGCGGGAATGCGGCATGAACGGCCGGTCACATTCACTTGCGAATGTGGCCGCGGCCGGTGACGACAAACTTGTAAGTACAAAGGTCAGCGGCTCCCATGGGGCCGCGCGCGTGGAGTTTATCCGTACTGATACCAATTTCCGCCCCAAGGCCGTATTCGTATCCATCTGCCCAGCGGGTGGAGGCATTGACCATGACACTGGCTGAATCCACGCGGGCGGCAAAAATCCGCGAATGCTCCAGATTATCCGTTATAATCGCATCGGTGTGCTGCGAACCGTACCGGTTGATATGGTCCACGGCCTGATCCAGTGATTGAACCAGACGGATCGCGACAATCATGTCCAGAAATTCCTGGCCCCAGTCGGCATCCACAGCGGCGATGGCCCCG
>JAJZEY010000361.1:0-1995 GCA_021805585.1 Planctomycetota bacterium | reverse complement strand
TGTACGCCCGCGGCCCGATATTTGCGGCCAAGTTCCGGCAGCACGCGATCCGCCACCGCCGCATGCACCAGCACACATTCAGCGGTATTGCACACAGCGCATCCGTCCACTTTGGCGCTAAGGGCAACATTCACAGCCATGTCAATATCTGCGAATTCATCTATGTATATATGGCACACACCTTTATAATGTTTGATAACCGGAACGGTAGCCTGTTCAACCACGGCGCGAATCAGCGATTCACCGCCACGGGGAATAACAAGGTCCACCAGTCCTTCCGCGGTCACAAGCGCCCCCACCGCCGCCCGGTCTGTTGTTTCGATCAATTGAACGGCGTCGGGATGAACGCCCGCGCCATCCAGTGCGGCCCGAACAACCGCGGCAATCGCCAGATTGCTTCGCACGGATTCCTTGCCGCCCCGCAGAATGCACGCATTGGCGCTTTTCAGGCAAAGCGCCGCCGCATCGCTGGTCACATTTGGCCGGCTTTCGAACACAATGCCAATGACACCGATCGGCACGCGGCGTTTTTCCACCCGCAGGCCGTTGGGGCGGTCAGAGGCTTCCAGCGTCTGCCCGACCGGATCCACCTGACCGGAAATTTCGCGAATACTGCGTGCCATCGCCTCAAGTTTTTTTTCGGTCAGAGTCAGCCGACCGATCAAAGCGGAAGAAAGACCATCGCTTGTGGCCGCAGCCACATCTTCAGCGTTGGCCGCAAGAATAACGGCCTGTTGGCCGATCAGGCCATCAGCCATGGCCAGAAGTGCCGTATTGCGAGCCGCTCCGGTAAGGGTTACAAGCTGTGCGGCGGCGGCTCGGGCCTTGCGTCCCATGGTCCGAACGCGCGAAATAACATCGGATTCTGTAACTGTCATTGTGTCTCCCATGGGGCTGCGCGGCCGCAAAAAAAAGAGTCAGGCCGCAACTTCGCGCAGGGCCGCGATGAGTGTATCAATATCCGCAACAGTATTAAAATGTCCAGGGCTCATGCGCACGGCACCGTCGGGAAATGTGCCTATAACCCGATGCGCATAGGGCGCACAATGCAGGCCGGGACGAACCGCTATGGAAAACGTTTCATCCAAAATGCCGCCCAATTCCTGCGGTGAATACCCGGCCACATTGAAGCTGACGGTTCCAATCCGATTGGTGGAACCGTCCCGACCGGAGGGGCCATAAATAGTAAGGGCGGAAATATCCGCAACGCCGCTGATGAAATGCTGAACCATTTGCCGTTCATGCGCCAGCGTGGCGGCCGGATCATGCTTCCGGACGAAGCTTAACGACGCCCCCAGCCCAGCCACGCCCACGGTATTCGGCGTGCCGCCTTCCAGCAGATAAGGCATCAGCCGCGGTTGCACCGGTGTGGCGGAATCTCCGCCGGTACCACCTTCACGAAACGCAATCAGCGCATCAATTTCCACGGTTTTATTCACATAAAGCCCTCCAGTACCGGTAGGCCCGAGAAGCGATTTATGACCAGGAAAAGCCAGAAAATCGATCTGATCGCGTTCCATGTGAATGGGAACCACGCCGATGGTCTGCGCCACATCCAGCAGAAATTTCACACCATGGTCGCGGGCAATTTTTCCCACAGCCGCCGCCGGCTGAATGGTGCCCAGCACATTGCCGGCGTGTGATAAGGCGATAAGGCGAGTGCGCGGCGTGATGGCCCGACGAATTTCATCCGGATCAATCAACCCTGTTTCCGGCGAAAAGCCGACGCGGGTCAGCGTGATAAACCCACTGTCCGCCATGCTTTGCAGCGGACGGCTGACACTGTTGTGTTCCAACATGGACGTCAAAACATGATCACCCGGACGCAAAAAGCTTTTGAATGCAATGTTCAGCGCATCGGTGCAGTTAAGCGTAAATATAAGCCTGTGCGGATCGGCACCTCCAATAAAATCCGATACTTCTTTGCGCACACGATCCAGCATTTTTTCGGCGGCAATCGCCATGCGGTGGCCGTCGCGGCCAGGGTTGGCCGCG
>JAJZEY010000185.1 GCA_021805585.1 Planctomycetota bacterium | reverse complement strand
CAGCGAAATGAGAAGCGCGATAATGGAAATCACAACCAACAGTTCAATAAGTGTAAAACCGAAAGAACGTCGGGGAGGGCGGGCCGCTGGGCTAAAAAGTGAAAACTCTTGCACCAATGGCCGACGGTTACATGCGTTCATAAAGCTCTCCGTTAATTCGGTAATCCGGCTGTTTCTCGCATCTCCCGTGCCGGCCCACACAGCCGCGTACGGACGAATATTCGCCACTGTCCGGTACTACACCCGAACCAGTGTTTCGGTTACCGGGAACAATTTCCCTTCCCTTGAATTCTAACGCTTTGATATTGGAATTGATGCAAAAACTTCAGGTGTTCGGCGGTAAATGGGTGATTTTTTATTTATGGGGCATTGAGTTAATCTGTTATTCGTAAAAGCGGATTTGTTTATGCGGATTTTACATGCCTAGCCGACCGCAGTGTTGGCGACCGCGGGCTTGGGGGCGGGCGTCTTGCGATTCTTGCTATGGAAAATAAATTGCAATGCCATGTCACGTTCGCGGCCGCCGGAAAACCGATCGGCGGTGCATAACAGTTTAACTGGATTGGTGATAACGGGCCGCGAGCCTTGCTTCCGGCCGAGGATTTAGGATGAACCGAGGATTTCGCTGATTACGCGGATAAGAGTAAGACGCCGTATCCGCGCTATTGGCGAAATCCACGGCTTTGTTCCGTGTACACAGGTTTGCCTGCCCCCAGACGCGTCGCGAAGTTCGAAAAGGTTCTGCCAAATTTTCAGGCGGCGGATTTAAACTTCGATTTTCATCGGGCTTACCATAGATCACTCGGATGCAACGCCTCTCAGGCCAGCATGCCGCCGACGCTGCTTAACTTCCCTCGCATACCCAAGCCCTTGAGCCGCTGAATTTCCGATTTGCTTATCGATAAAATTGCAGTTGATAAGCGTTCATTGGGCCGCTCATCAGCTATTTTACCCATTGCCAGAAAAATTAGCAGACCCGGCACTAAAGTATCGCCTTTGGGTTGTGCGCTGTGGTGAAGAGGGATAAAGTAACGGCAGCCAGTAACAGAATTATTTTTCGGCCGACCGAGGAATTGGCATGACCACCGACGCGACTATAAGCGGCGTGCGCATCAGGGAATTTCCGGGTGGTGCGGAATATGTCTTTCCGCCACAGAAAGCGGTTTTATCCACGTGGAAAATGTTGGGGCCGATGAAACACGCAACCCTGTATGCGGCGATAGCGGTGGGTATTTTTTTTATCAGTCAAGAGCACCATTGGGATGTGGCTTTTCTTGCGAAAGCCGTCATAGTGATGGTTGTGGCAATGGCCGGCGCAATCCGCTCCGCGGGCCAGCGTCGCTCGCCGGTGATGGTGACCATTCGCCCTGCGGAGTTGACGGTTAAACAAGGCGGTCGGCTGTGGGGCAAGCCGCTCTGCCTGAAGCGAAACGATTTAATTGACGCGCGGCTTTCCGCAGCCAATGACGACCAGGGCAATTGGCTTTTCGCCGTAAGGCGTACGACCGGCAAGCCGCTGATTCTGGTTCGCGGGCCTGCAGCGGCGCTGCAAAGCATGGGGGATGCGGTGGGGCGAATTTTAGAACTGAAAGTCATTTGTATAAATGCCGCCATGGCACCGGGCGCGGCGGTTGACGGGGCGGCCATTCCTGTGGCCGAAGCGGCGGATTTGTGGGATTATCCGGCCCCGCCACCGGATAAGCGCTTCACGGTGGTGGCCACCGACCGGCTGCTGGTAATGGAGCTGAAAAAGATTATGCCAACCAGCGGATGGGCCTTGACGATCGTGGGAATTTCGCTGGTTCCCGTTATTTATTTTCTAAATTATGCGCCGCACCGCGGGTTTTATATGTGGATGGTTCTGCCGGTGTTGGCGACGGCGACGGGCATTGGACTTCTTATTCTTAGCGAGTTTCGCACCATGGTGCTGGTGGCCACACCGGAAGAATTCAGTGTGAAAGTCAGGCCGTGGCCGCTGGGCCGCATGCGCCGCTGGTCGGCGGAAGATATTGCTCAATTTACGATTCAAACAGCCAACGGCGGGCATACGCAGCGAACGGAAATGCGGCTGCTGGTGATGACCTTGCGGCGGGGAAAAGCCGTAATCATTTTTCGAACGTCCAAACTGACTTTTCATCAGGTGGGCTACATGTCCACCGAACTGCGGCATTTCTACTGCGTGAAAGCCGCGGGGCGACCGGGTGTCAAAATGCCGTCGGCGACTTTGGTAAGCTGAAATCCTGTGCGGTGGAACATGAAAATGGCGGTGGCCCGCGACCTGTGATCGACCTTCCGGAAATGGCTGAAATTCCGGTTTAGCCGCAGCCCCCCGTGTGGCATGCACCTGATCTTATTCCTGGTCCGCCCGCAGGCTGGCCAGCACACTGTAGTCTTCAAGTGTGCTGGTATCTCCCACGGACTCTTTGCCCGCGGCGATGTCGCGCAGCAGCCGCCGCATGATTTTCCCCGATCGCGTCTTGGGAAGGCTTTCCGTGAAACGCAATTCATCGGGGCGTGCGATAGCGCCGATTTCCTTAGTGACCCAGGCCTTTAATTCATCCTTGAGTTTGTCATCCGGCGTGCGGCCGGCCTTAAGCGTTACAAAAGCACAAAGGGATTGCCCCTTTAGTTCGTCGGGTCGGCCCACCACCGCGGCCTCGGCCACGCTGGTATGCGCCACCAGAGCGCTTTCCACTTCCATGGTTCCCAGTCGGTGGCCGGCAACATTGACCACATCATCCACGCGGCCCATGACCCAGAAGAACCCTTTTTCATCGCGGCGGGCACCGTCGCCGGTGAAATAGAACGGTGGAATGTCCCGCCAATATTGATCACGGAACCGCTGGTCATCGCCATATACACCGCGCAACATGCTGGGCCATGGCTTGCGAATCACCAGATAGCCGCCGGTGTTGGCGGGAAGCTCATGGCCCTGGCGATCCACCACGGCAAGGTCCACACCAAAGAACGGTATCGCGCAGCTGCCGGGGGTTGTCCGGGTAATGCCCGGCATGGGCGAACACATGATTGCGCCGGTTTCCGTCTGCCACCAGGTGTCCACGATGGGGCAGCGTCCGCCGCCAATCACGCGGTGGTACCACATCCAGGCTTCGGGATTAATCGGTTCCCCGACCGTTCCCAGCAGGCGCAGGGATTTAAGATTATGTTTATTGGGGTATTCGTCTCCCCATTTTACAAACGCGCGGATTGCGGTGGGGGCGGTATAAAACACGCTGACTTTATACCGTTCAATCATGTCCCAGAATCGGCCGAAATCCGGATGGTTTGGTGCGCCTTCATACATCACCACCGTGGCTCCGCAGGCCAGCGGGCCATACACCATGTAGCTGTGCCCGGTTACCCAGCCGATATCCGCGGTGCACCAGTAGACATCATTGTCTTTTAAATCGAATATATATTTACATGTCATGGCCGCGCCCAGCAGGTAGCCGGCCGTGGAATGCACCACGCCCTTGGGCTTGCCGGTGGTGCCGCTGGTGTACAGGATAAAAAGCGGATGTTCACTGTCCAGCGCGGCGGGGGGGGCGCCTTCCCCCGGCTTGGCCAAGAAAACGGCCTACCCGTATTTCCCT
>JAJZEY010000470.1 GCA_021805585.1 Planctomycetota bacterium | reverse complement strand
CGTGAGGTTCACGCCGTGATTCGCCGATTTCAGTTGGGATTGTAGCCCCCCGCGATAATCCCTCCTGATCCCGCGGCCATCCATGAATTGAAAGGTCTGCACTATGAAGTCATTTTGTAACGGAAACAGGCTCGTGCTGGTACCGGCTGCGGCCCTTATGCTGCTGCTTGCCGGCTGTTCCCACGGCCCGATTGACCGCAACATGAGTCTGATGCTCGGCAAAAGTTTGCGGGCCAACGCGCAGTCCACCAGCACAATTGCGGTGGATCTGGTCGGCGTAAATGCCACCGATTACCAGCGCTGGTTCAATTATTCCATGACCGCCTATTTCACCGCCGGCGATCTTTTACGCGCGGGAGCTAACAAAATTACGCTGAATTTCACCCCCGGTTCGGCGGCGACCATTGTGCTTTCCAAGAATAATCCAGTCTGGAAACAGTGGCGTGCCGATGGCGACACCTATATTTTTGTGCTGGCCCAGTTGCCCGGTATTCGACAGGATATGCCCGGCCCGCAGGACCCTCGTCGGCTGATTCTGCCACTGAAAAAATCCCGCTGGCCGGATTCCGCCAATCCGATCCGAATTTTGATAAAAAACAGCGGCGTGGTGTGTGAAACCCCGCCAAAATCCAAGAATTAACCCTCAAAGTTCGTAACGGCGCCGCATCGCGCCGGGGCGGGAATGACCTGGTGCCCAACTTCGGTTCATATCAGACCGAGCGCGTGACAGGCCGGCAGGCTGACGGCTCAGTGCACACTTTGCCCGACCCATCCCAGTGCTTGCTGGCCTTTGAACCGCCGGCGGAATTGCTGTCGCCGGTCCGGCTTCACGCCGCCCAATCCGGCTTTATCGCGCGGTTTGATTTGCAGCGTACCGTCGCTGAAGGTTCGCCCCGCTGGGCAAAAGTGTTCGATCTTGAACCGCTGGAGCCTGCCGGCGCATTTTGCGTTATGGAAAGGCTTGATTGGCCGCTGGTTCGGCTGATCCGTCTGCGGGTCACACCCTCACCCGCGGACCTCTACCGCCTGGTCACGGAAGTTCTTGAAGCGCTTCGTGATGCACAGAATCTGGTCGGCCGAACCCATGGAAATTTGCGGGCGGAAAATATTTTTTCGTCCGGCGGTGTATTGGCTGAAGCGCGCATTGTGCTTGTGGCACCGCGTGCGTCGGTTTTCAATTCCACCAAAGCCGCCTCGGATGATCTGAATCAGCTTGGCCGCATCATCTGCGAACTTGTGGCCTCCCGCCGGTGGACTCCCACCACGCCATTGGACCCCGGCATGGCGGAATTTCGCCAGCTTGGTGCGATCGGCCGGCGCTGGACCGAATTCTGCCGCTTTCTGCTGAATACCGATATTCCCGCGGATCAGCGTACTCTTTTTTCCGCTTTAACCATGGCCGCAAAACTTAAACCGCGCAAAAGCCGCGCGCCGATGGGAATCGGTATCGCGGCGGCATTGATGCTTATCGCGGCGGTCGTGGCTGGTTACATCCACCATCGCAGGACACTTGAAGAAATGTCCCGTTTCAACGGCGCTTATTCGGCCTATAACACAGCCTGGCACGACTGGTTTAAAGCCTTTACTCAAAACAAAACACTTCTGGCAAGCGTGCCGGATTTTTCACCCGTGAGTACCGCGCTTAAAGGTGGAATCGTCTTAAGCCCGAACAATATTCTTCACGAATTCACCGGGCTTCTTTCGCCCGCCCAGATTCAAAAGGACCTGGCCGGCCATCCCCATGAAGCCCAGCGACTGGGGCAGGCAGTGGTACTGCTGATGCGGACCCAACGCATACTTGGACATATCCACAGAAATTTAATTCATCAGCAAAAGCAGTGGATTTCCCGCGGCTGGCAACGCGCCGCTGCGGACCTTTACGCACAAGGTGCGGCCCCGATAGTGCCGGACCAGTCCATGGTTCCATTTTTGCGGCTGCACAGCGCCACTTGGGCTTTACATCCTGACTTGCGAAAACTTCAGTTTGCGCAGGGCGGCGTTTCGGCGACGCAATGGTTTAAGCAAATTGCCGCCGCCGGTCAGGTGTCCGGAATCTGGTCGCGGTTATCCCCCGTTCTCAAGAGCTTTGCCGCCGATCCACACCGCTCGGTCGCGTCATTTGATCCTTACGCACGCCGGTACCTGGCAAGTGCGTCAACACCCGAAATTCTGCTCATGCGACAGCGGCAGTTGTTGCGGGTTGCCCGACGTCAGGCCACAGCGCTGGCCCAATACGGCGACTCCATTCGCTGGGACCTTGTCGCCGCGCTTCCGCCGCGAAGCATGCAACTTCCGCCTGATCGGTACTTTCCGGATCTGGCCGGCTATCGGACTTTGGCCGGTAAGGACAACGCCTACCTGCGGCTTAAATCGCGATTTGCCGCCGACGCCGCGCTGGTCCGCAGCGGAATCGCCCATGCCATGCGCCTTCCCAAACGGCCGACGGTCAATTATCTGGCCGGATTGCGGGCTGCAGAAAAGAATTTCAACGGCCTTTCCGACCGTAATTTATGGCTATGGAAAAACCGAGCGGTTTTGGATAAACAGGCCCAATTGGCGATCCAGCAGGTGCAAAATCTGCATCAGACCGTGACGGCATTTATTAACTCCCAGATCAATGTACGCAAATGGGTAGCGCAATTGCTGGGACTTCATCTGGCTTCTCAAAACTATCCGGTTAATCCAAACGCACTGGTCATTTCCGCGATTCCCGCCGTTAACACGGTCTATCTGGCCAAAGTGCGGCGGATTCTTTTTGCGCCCGCCCCGCCCCCCGCCATGGCTTTGGAGGCGAATGTGCAAAGTTATAATCTTCTGGTTAACTCCCTACGGCCGCGCCGCTGGCGTATTCCGATTTTAACTTCGCGCATAGCCGCGGTACGCGATGCACTCAAACGCCTTCTGCGGCAGGATTTTCCCGCCGGCCTGTCGGATTCCAACGGTCCACTTTCCCGCCCCTGGAATCAGCACGTGTTGCGGGCGGCGGTTCTGCCCGCCCGTGCTTCAGCCGTCGGCCAGGCTATGCTGACACTGCACTGGAATGATTTGGAGCCGCAAATAAAGAACAGCGTCGTTCAAAGCTGGATATCGCGTCACAATGCTTTCGAATCGTTGGTCATCAACTTTAATCGAATTCAGGATGCGTTGAATCAATGTCGCTTGCTTGACGCATCGCTGCATGGCGGCGGATCAATCGCCCAACTGTATGCCCAAGCGCGCGCCAATGTTTGGTGGACCGATGCGGCAACCGCGCAAGCCCTGGCCCCCCAGATCACGCTTCTGCGGCGGTTGGAACAGATTCATTCCGCCTCTATCGCCGCACTTGCCGCCACGTGGAACCGCATTTCCGCTGCGCATCCGGTGCCGCCGCCGCTGGTCCGGGCAATCTGGCAACGGCTGGGATTGGTGCGACCACAGCCGACCGCGAGTCTGATAAAACTGGAGCGTTCCCTGCCGATCCGTTTGCAGGCAGCAATTGCCGCGGATTCTGAAATTTCCGCAGCCCGCCGAACGGCACTTGAGAACCTGCTTGCCGGCCAATATCGGTTACGCTGGGAGCAACGCATGAACGCGGCGGTTGGAGTGGCACAGGTGAATAGAACGAT
>JAJZEY010000201.1 GCA_021805585.1 Planctomycetota bacterium | reverse complement strand
GGACGGTATTGCCTATAATTGGAGGTGGGAGAACGCTGATCCGGCTGATGCCAAGCTACCGGGAAATCACAGCCTGCGATTTAAACGGAGACTTTTATGACCGCGATGTCAAACGAAAAATTTGGTGATTATATGCTTCGGCTTGCTGAAAACGCGGCCCCATTCAAGCCTTCAGCCAGCTATGATATTGATGGCGATTGTATCGAATTCATTGCCAGTCCCGAGGTTTATCGAGCCCAGCGGCTGGATGACCTTGTGACAGTTTATTATGGTCAGGAGACCGGAGAGATTGTGGGTTCACTCATTAAGGGTGTAATCGGATTTCGCAGGCAAATGCAGGGAAAAATGCCAGGCTTTGTAATTGAAATTGAAGATGGCCCGGTCAAGCTGGTGCATATTTTTCTGGCGAAATTATGGACGACCACCCCCGATGCCGGCAAATATGTTGCGGTGACATACCGAAAACTTATTGAGATCGCCGAGTCATCGGATGTTGAAACCGAATTAACCGGCGCATGAAATGCGCTATTCACCACATGCGGACGCCGAGCTTTTGCTCGCGGATGTGACCCGCCGTGGACCGTGGGCGTCCCGCCTGCGGATTGTGCCGATAAAATATCGGCGGTCCGGATGTCGGCGGTCCGGGGTGCCACTTCTCTATCGGGTGATTTCATGGGCGGATTTTGGATTTCCAGCGTATAGTCGTCTTGGCCCTATTCACATTTCTTGAGCACCGCCTTGGGAATTTTCTTGCTTGGGAACTTTCGTGATGGTCAGATATTCAAATTGTTTTGCATCGCATCGCAAGGCGATCCAACAGATCAGCTAACGCGGGCGGGTCATTTTGCGCCGGGTGTTGTTCTTCGCGTCTTGGAATTAAAACGTGTTAAAACTCCCTGCCGCCACTACCATATTTGACGTATTTGGTATAGGCTACGCCAGTCGCATCAAGTGCGATCGGGTTTTATTCAAGGAGTTATGGCTTGGCCAGGGAACACATCGCAGCACTTTTGGATTCATTTCATGTTGAGCTTCCCTCATGGGGATTCGCCGATACCGGCACCCGCTTTGGAAAGTTCATGCAGGATGCCGCGGCCGTTACCGTGGATGAAAAAATGGCCGACGCCGGGCATGTCCAGCGGCTGATGGGGGTTTGTCCGACTGTGGCCGTTCATGTGCTATGGGATTTCCGCAAGGACCAGTTGGCGACGGAAGTTGCCGCGTTGGCGGCGCGACACGGCGTTAAAATCGGATCCATAAATCCCAATGTGTTTCAGGACCAGCAATATAAATGGGGCAGCCTGACCAATCGGGACCCTTCCATTCGCGGTATGGCTGTTTCACATATACAGGATTCCATTAAAATTGGTGCGGAAGTTCGCAGCAATCTTCTGTCCCTGTGGCTGGCGGATGGTCTGAATTACCCCGGCCAGGCGGACATTATTGCCCGCAAGAAATGGCTGGTTTCCGCGTTAAAAACCATCCATGGCTCGATGCCGGCGGACATGACGCTGCTGGTGGAATACAAACCGTTTGAGCCGGCGTTTTATGCCACGGATATTGCCGACTGGGGCATGGCGCTGCTGCTGGCACGGGAGGCCGGGCCGCGGGCCAAGGTGCTGGTGGATACCGGTCACCATTATCAGGCCACGAATATTGAACAGATTGTCGCCTGGCTGCTGGATGAAAATATGCTCGGTGGTTTTCATTTTAACGACCGCAAATATGCCGACGACGACCTGACTATCGGATCCATTGATCCGTATCAGATATTTCGGATTTTTCATGAAATTCATAACCATCATTTCCGCACCGGGTCTTTGCCACCCATTGCGTATATGGTGGACCAGAGCCATAACCTGAAACCCAAAATTGAAGCCATGATTCAAACGGTGGACATGGCCCAGCAGCTATACATAAAAGCGGCCCTTGTGGACCGTAAAAAGCTGGCCGCCGCCCAGGCCGCGGAAGACCTTGTAACCAGCGAAAACCTGCTGCGTGATGCCTATTTAACGGACGTACGCCCCATGCTGGCCGAATGGCGCGGGACGCGGCATCTTCCGGCCAACCCGCTGGAAGCACACCGCCAAAGCGGTTATGCCCAGCGGATCGCCGCAGAGCGTAAAACAAAGCATGGACACAAGGGCGGCGGCGGATACGCCTGATCAACCGGGGCACCACGGGCTGTTGCGCCGCGCTGGATAATCCGCGATTGTCCTCTGTTTCTTGTGGAGCATAAGCCATGAAAACCGCACCCGTCATATTGTCCGCCAGGCAACTGCTCACCCGCTGGACCTGGCTGTTTCTGGGGTGCCTGCTGGATGCACTGGTATTTCTGGTTATTGGAATAGCTATGCTGATCTATATGCCGCGGCACAATATCGCGGCGCTCTGGCTGACGGCCTTCGGCGGCCTGGGCGCGGCGGCCTGTGCCGGCGCGGCAATGCACTGCCTGAATAAACTGGCGTTGGCCGGGCAGGACCAGCGGCGGAGTTGGATCGCATTTTTTTCCAATCATCTTTTTTGCCGCGCGTTGGCCGTGGTGCAATTCGTCACGTTTCTGGCGGCTTTGCTGGCCGTTGGCATGCGGCTGCTGGGATTCGATGTGTCCGTACTGAAACTGTAAAGGGCACCCGAGAATTTTTTTTCGCCAGGGGCGGTGACCAAGGATAATGATCGCGCCCAAGGCGAGCGTTCGCCTGGATTGGCGTCAGACCACTTACGGTCAGGCGGCGAAACCGCCGAGCAGCACTCCGTCTATGCCCCCGGCGAACGGTGCAACGGTGCATGGTATAGTGGGATTTCCATTTTTTCCGGGGAAGGCAAAATAGTCGCATTGCGATCTGACTTCCGCACTGAAACAATGCCCGCCTGGCGAAAAGCCGCACACCACAGCCGCCGTTCCAGGCTGATAGCACGGACTGGTTTTTCGCAATTTTTCCAACGCGTGGCAACGCAGGCGGGGCTGGACTATTCCGGGTTCCGGCCAAGGGGATGCGCATCTTTGCGCTTGGTGGCAGATCCCGATGGTTTTGCATTCTTTTTTGCACTTTACATGCCGGTTTTAGCGCCAGATGCCGTTGCGTTGCCACGTTTTTTCCTGGCCGGAACTTTTTTGGACTTGCCGGTTCTGTGCGGCGGCCTGGCAATCGCTCGCTTCCGACCTGAAGGGACATGGGGTTTCAACTTTCCCGCATCGGCGGCGGAGTTTGAAGATGCAGCGTCCTGAAACTCATACGCATGTGGCTGGAAGCGATCGTGGTGGAGGATCAGGGAAGTAAGGGCGGCGGTAAGAAATACAGCCGTCCCAAGCAGGGTACACCGCAGGGCGGGGTGATCTCGCCGTTGTTGGCCAACCTGTACCTTCACTGGTTCGACAAGTTGTTCCACCGGGCCGATGGACCGTATCAGTGGGCCAATGTCCGGCTGGTTCGGTATGCCGATGATTTTGTCATCATGGCAAAACACGTCGGTCCCCGGATCAAGGACTTCGTGGAATCCACGTTAGAAAGCTGGATGCAGTTGAAGATCAATCGGGACAAGACTCGCACCGTGCGAGTCGATGCACCGCGTGCAAAGCTGGAGTTTCTGGGGTACATGTTCCGCT
>JAJZEY010000575.1 GCA_021805585.1 Planctomycetota bacterium | reverse complement strand
AAAAATAATGACAGTCCCTCGTTGCACTGACGTGGAATCGTCATGCTTTTACCGAAATAGAAGTGTCACCGCCAAGTCCAGGGTATACCCGACCGAATAAAAAACTTACCTAGGTCGGCTAAGGAACGGGTTCGTCTGAATGCGCGGTAATCGAGTTGAAGGGCACAAGATAATCGTGGTTTCGGCAGCGGAACTAACGGTCAGTAACGCCGCGGCAGGCCCGTTGTTAATGGAAGCGGTATCGTAAGCAAGGGGCGATGGCAGACAAGAGCAAACAGGGGAAAAAAGTTTTCTGGCGGATTTTTGTGGCAGTTGGCTAAATAGATTGTGCAATATTTCACATGCCTAATTGATTGGCAGAACGTTGTAAACATGCACACCATTTTCGGCCATGGTTTGAATATGGCCGTCCACAAACACCACATTGGCAAAGCCCTGTCCCGATTCATTCATATCATGGCGGTAGCGCAATCCCTGATGGTTTACGATGGCTGTTGTGGCATCATTATTTCCCGGATTGGGCGGAATAACGGTCTGATTGGTGTATGTGCCATATTGCCAGCTCAATTGCCCAGGCAACCAGGAAAAAAGAAACGCTGCGCAATTGCCGCTTCCGGGCCAACTCTGGTTGGTGTCGCCAATTGAGATAAGCTCGGCCGGGTTGGGAATCGAACTTAGACGCATGCTCTGATTGGCCGCCATGGAATTCACCGAATTGGTGTAGGGCGTAAGAAATACATTCGGATTGCCAGCATAGTTCACCCCCCAGCCACCGACCATGGGAACCTGGCGGTCCGGACACCAGAAATAATCGCTCCATTTGCCCGCCATATTCTGCGGTATATTTTTTCCAATAATGCCGTTATTGCCAATACTGACCGGCGGGCCGACCAGAAAATAAAATTCCAGATTCGCCCATTCGCCAAAATAGGAGTTATACACACTGGGCGCAAACTTGGGATTTGAATAGGTCCCGTAGGGCAACATTCCCTGATAATCGCTTGCATATTCCAGCGTGACCTGACCAAGGCTGCGAAGGTTTGAACCGCACATTGCGGTACGCGCCGTGGCGCGCGCCGCCGCCAGTGCGGGCAGCAGCAAAGATATCAGCAAAGCGATGATGGACAAGACAACAATCATTTCCACCAGTGTAAAGGCCTCGAGACGGGGCGACATGCGTGGTCCTGAGGCGTCAAGAGTTTGGACGGTGGAAATCGTACATGGTTTGCGTGAAAATCGTGTTTCCATGGTAAAGTCCTTGCGCTGCCCCCCCTCTAATTCGGCGTTCAATTTTTCAACGATGCCGCGCCATGCGTGGCCCGCTATTCCCGCTCCTAATGGGCCTATCGGCAAGTTTCCTAAGACCGAATAATAGAAGCTCGTGTTTACCGGATATGGGACGCAAAGCGGCGTTATCAGACGCCGGAAGTTGGGAATTTATGCAAAAACCAACGGAACGGCCGGACCGGCCGTCAACAACAAACTGATACGGATATTAAGACCAATCAAAAAAAACACCCTGCCCCGATTCGGTCGGGCAGGGTATTTTTTCCCAGAATTCAGATAAAGAACCGGGCGAGCAAAACGCCTGAGAAACCAAGGCGGGAATTACGAGCCAGACTGACTGACATTCGCCGAAATTGCGCCGGTAACTGTGCCACCGGCCACGGTCGCTTTTACCGGCATGGCGCTATCCATTGTGCCGGAAGACACGTTTGCCGGGCCAATGAAACTGGCCGGTTTAGCGGCATGGTGCAGCGGACTATCCGACGCCATGAAAGACTGCATGATGATCATTAACCCAAGCAATGCCGGCAAGGCAATGAGAATCCGGCCCATAAACTTGAGCAACTTACGGGGGCCGGCTTCATTCCAAAGGGCCGGATGCTTGGGAAAGCGAACCTTTTTCGGGAGCGGAAAGGATTTCGTCCAATCGGCACGCAGAGGAATAGGAGATTTCATCATTGCACCTCATCCAAAAAAAAGGGCCATGGGAACTGGCTGTCGGCTGGTGCGGACCTGGCATGATATTGGCAATAGCATGTCCGAACCCGTCGGGTTGATCGCGCAATCAACACTGGCGAGTCGCCCGGCCAATCGTACCATTGGCCGGGATGCCAATAATCCGGGCAAACCCGCCTGACGATGTGACTAATAAGCAAATGTCGTGCCAAACTACCGAAGGCCGCCGGTCCAAGACCTCTACGCCCGAATGTGCGGTCACTTTGTGCGGCCCGGCGCTTCGGCGTCAGGACGTGATCTTTTGTGCAAAAGGCATCACACGACCGATTCCGACGGTCCGGATTTATGTGGAACCACGGATGGCCTGACTTTGCGTGAAGAGTCCGCCCTTTTGGTGGCTGATAGGACAGAGTCGGATGGCGCGGATTTGATCCTCATTTATCGCGCAATCCACGGCTTCAGAGCCGATGCCCGCCGCTAGATGCCGAGGGGTAATGGGTTGCCAATTTTACCCTCCCCACGTTACGCTTTGGGTATGTTTGGATCTCATTTATCGATAGCAGGCGGCATGACCAACGCATTGGTGGAGGCCCGCAAGCTTAAATTGCAAACGGTTCAGGTCTTTACCCGGAATCAGCAGCAGTGGGCCGCCCCGCCGCTGGACCCGGATTCAACCGCCGCCTTTCGCGGCCAACTGGCCGACCTGGGCTTTGACCAGGTAGTCGCGCATGATTCTTATCTGATCAATCTGGCGACGACGGATGCGGAATTGCGTCAGAAAAGCATCGCCGCATTCACCAACGAACTCGAACGCTGCAACCAACTGGCTATTAAATATCTGGTTACGCACATGGGAGCGCACGGCGGCAACGGCGAAATCGCCGGCATTTCCAATATCATCACCGCGTTGCGACAAATTCTTTTTCGTGCGTCGGGCAACACTATTATCTGTCTGGAAACCACGGCCGGACAGGGAACTTGCCTGGGCTACAAATTTGAGCATCTGGCGGATGTGATGGCCGGGGTCGGGGAAAATTCGCGGCTGGCGGTCTGTCTGGATACCTGCCATGTACTGGCGGCCGGGTATGACGTTACCACCGAAGCGGGCACGGAAAAGATGCTTGCGGAATTTGATCGCATCATCGGTTTGAAATATCTTCGTGTCATGCACTTGAATGACAGCAAAAAGCCTCTGGGCAGCCGCGTGGACCGCCATACACATATCGGCCACGGACACGTGGGCCTGCCGGCTTTCGCGGCCATTTGTCGGAACCCGCAATTCATGCAAATACCAAAAATTCTGGAAACGCCGAAAGAAATTGCGCCCAATGGCCTGCCATGGGACCGCAATAATCTTGATGTGTTGATAGCATTAACCAATGGCGAAACTCCGGTTCTGGCACCGCTGGAGGCCGAATCCCGCCCGGCGAAAATGGCGGCTAAAACAGCGCGGCATGCAAAAGCGAGTTCCGCGGTTACCCCGGCCTCACGAAAGCGAAGCAAAGTTGCGGCGGCCGCGGTTCTTCCGCCCCGAAAAAAGAAGACCCTATCGTCCACAAGCCGGCAAGGGCATACCGCCGCCGGGACTCCGAAACGCAAGCGAGCCGCGCCATGAGTCCATCCGCGGAAAACATGTTTTTGCATGCCG
>JAJZEY010000119.1 GCA_021805585.1 Planctomycetota bacterium | reverse complement strand
CGGGATGTTGGGGTATTTGGCCGCCGGCGGCAAACTTACCCCAGCCACCTTCAAACAGGCAATCGCCGCCGGCACGGTCATGGCCAGTTTTACCATTCAGGCTTTTTCACTGGCGGGCCTGCAAAAGGCGGATAACAAGGCTATCAAGACCCGCATGACCGCATTCCATAAAATGCTTACAGCCGGTTTGGCCTGATGCGCACAAGCCGGAAAAAAAGCGCCGAAAATCGATCGCGAAAGGCACCTCGGCGGGTGGCAATGGCGCAGTGGCGCATGTCACCGGCGACCTGGTTTGTCCTACTGCCGCGTCCTATGCTACCTTGCCGCCCATAAGGAAAATTGCCAAGGTGTGTGCCTCCGCCGCCGGTGGGGCGGCTTGCAAATCTCTTTCCTCATGGAGAAACCGCGCGGCAAGCACTTCGCAGACGGCGCAACCGTCGGCAGGACGCGTGTCGCATATTGCCAACCATACAACACGACATCGCGACCCGCTTCGTGCGAATCACGAAAGCTGGCTCAAAAAGCTGTGATTGAAAGCAAAGTTTATTCGGCCTTATAACGCGGCAAATCACCGGCTGGTATTGAACCCCTGAATCGCGTCCTTTGGTGGCCGGTTTTGAAGCGCTCGCTGACAAAATATCTATGAACAGTGATTAATGAACAAAGGTCGATTTCCAAACGCGGAGGAAATGGAGGTGCCGCGGCGGTGACGGGCAGATGCGACGTCTGCGGTCCGGCGGGCCAGGGATTTTACTGAGTGCGCGGCCTCGCTGCCGCAACGGCAACGCCTTGGTGCCCCCGCGCCGCTGTGGTGAAAATATTCATCCAGTGCAACCAAAATAATTGCGCCGCAGGAGACTGACTGGGAATAATTCTATCCATGTTGTGGTGCAAACCGCAAACCGTTTGGGGCGGAAGTTTGTGAATAAACAAAGGAGCCGTCATTGACAGCCCGTGGCATGGGTATCCTGCCCATGAACCGTAAATCGCTTGTGGTGCGGGCATCTTGCCTGCTGGTCGTAAATCGCGTCTATCCGTCACGGTCATCTCCCGTCTCTACGCCCCCTACGCTCCCTGTGGCAACTGCGGTGAATTTCCCTGGTGAATTTTAACCGCAGGGTACGCAGGGTAACGCGGAGACGATGACCCAATTGACCATTGGCTTAATGCCAGATGCCGGACAGCACCTTCCGCCAAAATTCAAATGCGGCTGGAACCGCCAATCGGGATTGATTACCTTTTCTAATTTCACTTGGTCACCTCTCACCTGCTCAGAGGTTCCGGTCGCAGCCGCGGCTATGCCAAATTTTTATGCCGCGGGTTTAAATTCGGATGTTCAGCAGGCTTGCGATTGCACTCAGGCTGGAAAAATTGGCAGACTCGGTAATCGAAGCGGGTTGTAGCCACTTTCGCGAAAACGATTGCGGTAGTATAATTCAGCCCATAGCCGGAGTGGCGGAACTGGCAGACGCGCTGGACTCAAAATCCAGTTCTCGCAAGAGAGTGTGGGTTCGATTCCCTCCTCCGGCATTTTTTCTTATTTTAACCCACTGCCAAATCCACTCATGGGCGGCCATGCCAAGCCCCGGCCTTGGTTGTCCGGGATTGGTGGTCCGGGACATAAGGGCCTCAGGCGTGGACGGGCTTGGGGACGGAAAGTGGTTTGGCGACATCGGTGGAAGGCTGGTAATCAATGACGCGGGCGGTCATATCCGCCACCGTATCGCCCCAGAAGCGTTCCACCATCCAGAAGGCTGTGTCCAGGCTGGCGGTTACCGCACCGCAGGAAATCACATTGCCATCATCCACAACGCGGGCACGCACAAGCAGCGCGCCATATTCCGCCAAGGCGGCCTGCGCGGCGTAATGGGTGGTGGCACGCCGATTGGCCAGAATGCCGGCGTGTGCCAGCAGCATTGCGCCGGTGCAGATTCCGACCAGCAGCTTGCCGCGCTGATGCATTTTTTGCAGTGTTTCAAGTAACGACCGGTTCAAAATTAATGCCCGGACACCCTGACCGTCATTGGCGACCCAGCCGCCGCCGGAAATAACCAGCACATCGCAATTTTCATCTATGGTTCCGTCGGGAACAATTTTCATGCCGTGGGCGGTGGTTATTTGCTTTTGCGGGGTGGGCGTGACCAGGCGAAGGGAAAGGTCCGCAACCCCGGCCGCCTGCCCGCCACGGGCAAGAATTTCCTGCGGCGGGACAAAGTCCAAGTCTTCGGCACCGTTAAATACCAGAATGTCGATTTTCATAAGCCAAAGTCTCCGATCAAGCGCGTGCGGGTGGTTCAAGTCATGCCACGACCAAAGCTGACCGTCGCGGTAAAGCACGCACAAGAGTATTATCGGGTGATGGCCCGGTAATAATTGGCTAATTCGTAATTATTCCGGCGGCGGGGACCGGGTAGGTGCCATTTGGCGAGGTATATTTCTGACCCCGCAAGGACGAGTTTGCGAGTGTCGGGTATACTTTTTGCATGGCAAATGAAGGACCAGATAACCGTAAAAAAGCACCCGCGAGCTTTTTTGCGCTTGGCTATGATTCCTTGCCGCAACGGGCGACGGTGGGGGGGCGGAATTATGCAATTGTGAAGGTTTTCAAGCACGACTTTTTTGCCGCCACAGGACTTTACCGCCAGGAAGTACCGGCCGGCTTAACCGCAGCGGTGGAGCCGCCGCTGGCGGTGCTGAAACTGCAAAGGACCTATCCCCTGTATGGGCTGCCGATGAAATGGCTGGGTCGGATAGTGGCCCGGCATGAAATGGCCCTGTTTCAGAAATTACAGGGGATACGGGGCATTCCAGAATTTCTGGGTGGATACGGGCCGACCGGATACCTGCACGCGTTTGTGCCAGGCAAAGACCTGTGCCCGGAATGCAAGCCGGATGGGGAGTTTTTTCAAAGTCTTCATGAACTGCTGACGGCAATACACCGCCGCGGCGTGGCCTACGTGGATACGAATAAGCGGGAAAACATTTTATACGGAGATGACCAGCAGCCGTGGCTGATAGATTTCCAAATCTCGTATCATTGCGGTGGGATGTGGAACAATGTCGTGACGCGCGGCGTACTGCGGCGGCTGCAACGCGAGGACTGGTATCACTTTTACAAACATAAAACGCGTCTGGCCCCGCAAGTCTGCACGCCGGAAGATTTTGCAGCCGCGCAAAACCGAAGCTGGTATATTCGGCTGCATCGGCGCGTTGCCCAGCCTATTATTCACTGGCGGCGGCGGTTCCTGTCGCGTTATCAGGATGCAGCGCGAAAACCGCATTGATTGATTTTGTCGTTCCGATGCCTTACACCGCGGCACACGTGGTGTAAGGCGGCAGGCGTTCCTGCAACGGATATGGAGTGCCTGATGAATTCCCGGTTACAACGATCCGGTCGTGCGGTGATTACCGGCATCGGGGTGGTTTCACCCAATGGCCTGGGCGCAACGGAATTTACACGCAATTTGCGGGCCGGCCAAAGCGGCATTGACTGGATCACCGCGTTTGATACCGCACCCCTGCGGGTCCGTTTTGCCGGCCATGTGGAACGCTTTATGCCGGAAAGTGTCATGGACGGGCGGGATTTGCGGCGGGGTGGGCGGCTTGTGGCG
>JAJZEY010000596.1 GCA_021805585.1 Planctomycetota bacterium | reverse complement strand
CCATGCGCGCTTGCGAATATTTGCGCGCTTGCCGATATTGAAGAAGCTCAAGCAGATCAGTATACGGTGCCAGAAGCCAGCGCACGAACCGATGAACGCGGCCGGCTACCGGTGGGGCGGTGTCGGTTTGGCTTAGCGGTGATGGACTTGGCTGTGTCATTGGCGGAACGCCTCGTAATAAATCCAGCGGCGCGACATTCGAAATAATAAGAGCGTAAGGGTCAGCAAAAGGGCAAACAACAGCCAGGCCAGAGCCGACGCGTATCCCATGTGGTAATACTCAAAAGCCTGATGATAAAGATACAGCACATAAAAATTGGTGGCCTTGTCCGGGCCGCCGTTGGTCATGACCTGCACCTGGGTGAATATCTGGAAAGAGCCGATCATGGCCATGACGACATTAAAAAAAACAAGAGGCGACAGCATGGGAAGCGATATGTGCCAGAAACGGCGGAAAGACCCGGCCCCATCCACGCGGGCGGATTCGTGAAATGATTCGGGAATGGCCTTCAGGCCGGCCAGGTAAATAATCATGGCACTGCCAATGCCCCATAATCCCATCAGCACAAAGCCGGGCACCGCCCAATGGCGGGCGTCCAGGCCGAACCAGTCCGGCGGGGCCACATGAATAGCCGCGGACCATGAGGCAAACGGCTGTTGCAGCCCCGGCAGGTCGGCCAGAAAGCTAAGCAGACTCGACGGCAGATTAAGAACCGGTGCGAGTACCGCGTTAACCAGACCATAATCCGTATTAAACATGCCAAGCCACAGCGTGGCCATCGCCACACCGCTGACGACGGATGGAAGGAAAAAAGTGGTTCGGAAAAATCGAATGCCCGCGGTGCGCGTATTGACCAGAATCGCCAGGCCCAGGCCCAGGCATTGGCCGATGGGAATCAACAGCACCACGTAAAGCAGCGTCAGCCACAATGCGTGAAACACATTGTGATCCGCCAGAAGGATATCGTGATAGTTCCGCAGCCCGGTAAACCGGGCGTGCGCCAGCGGCTGAATGGCGGTCCAGTGGGTCAGGGAAAGATAAAAGGAGAGAATCATGGGGCCGGCGGTCAGCGCGCAAAATCCGATCAGCCAGGGAGAAATAAACAGCACGCCGATTCTGTTTCTTGCGTAATTGGCATCGGTTCTTAAAATTCGCCACAGCCACCAGAGAAGAGGCAGTGCCAGAACCATGACGGTGACAATGGCCAGAAATCGCCAGGGCATTAAGGGATGATAGGTTCTATCCCGTGCCGCATCCCGCAGTGCCTTCCAGCGCCGGGCGACCGCATGCGCGGCGGCCAACGGAGTCTTGATGCCCAGCCGAAGGGCGGCGGTGATTTCCTGATGAAGAATGGAGCGAAATTCCGCATGACGCCGAAAGGCTCGAGGCAATCGGCCATGCGCCAGAGCGGTCAGGAACAGTCGGGAATGCGCCGGTATCTGGCCGGGAACAAGAAACGCCGGTGAATGGGCGACGGATTCAAGCGAGGGAATTGAAAGGCCCAGTTTGGCCTGAATAGTCTGGCCGCGCGGTCCGCAGAGAAAGCGAAGCAGCTCCACGGAATGGCGCGGATGCCGGGTGGCCGCGGCGATGGACCAGGCCACCGTGGTAATGCTGGAAATATTTTTGACTCCGTGCGGGACGGGCACGACATCCCACTTAAAATTTCGAATGTAGCGATAAGGAACGGTGGTCCAGCGTCCCTGCGGGCCGATGGCTCCAACCTGCCCGCGATAGAATTCCTCGCTTCCGTGATGGGCGATTCCCGTGGCGTTAAACGCACTGTGATCCTTGAATCGCATGGTGTGAATCAGATTCATCGCGGCTTGCGCCGCCGGCGAGTCCAGGGCGGGTCGCCGATCATGTGCACGATGAAAAAAATGGCCGCCAAACGACCAGATGATATTCTGAAATTCCAGCGGGGAGGTGTTGATAACCGCCCCGTAAAATGGACCATTGGAATCGGCCGGCAATTTGGCGATGATTCGCGCGTCCTGGTGGAACGTGTGCCAGGTCCACCCGTGCCATGGGATGGGTACATGCGCTCGGTGAAACAGATTTATATTCACATAAAACACCATGGAGGAACAGTCTTTCGGCAGCCCGTAAAGATTTCCGGAGCCAACGGTCCGGCCGTTGAATTCATAAGCTCTGCGCAGGGCCGGGTACAGGTCGCCCAGCCATAAAAAATGTCCCTTCGCGCGCTGGCGGGCGATCAGCGGAGTTAAATTCAGCAAAAGGCCGTCGTGCGCCAGTCGCAAAAAGCCGCTGCCCGGCATATAAAATAGATCAGGCGGCTCGCCGGCGGCGAACATGGACTTGAGCTTTGCCGGGTAGTCGCCGGAATCGTTAATGTCCTGAACATGAACATGCGGGTGACGGGATTCAAAATTCTGAATCAGCCGGCGGACAATGCGATCTTCCGAAGGCGATCCCCAATGCAGAATTCGCAGTGTAATCGCGGTGCGGCCATTCTTGTGTCCGCCAAGGGCCTCCATGCCGACGCGATAAAACGACCAGGTGACAATGGCCGTGGTCAGAATCACTAACGCCCAGGAACATCCCCGGCTGAACCGCCGCCAGGCGGCCGCCAGCGCTGCAGCTGAAAGGATTGTTTTTCCGTGTGCGCCGGTCCGGGCCAAAAATTTTACGCCAATAATTTTCGCCAGATGCCAGACGGCGGCGATCAGCATAAAAAAGAGAAACGCAATGCCTAAGGTGAGAATCGGCTTGATAAGCAACGGATTGGAGAGCGACATCACCAGAACTCCGGCCACGGTTCAAACTTGGGGCTCAAACTTATGGCTGCTTATTTTAGACCAAACCGCGGTTTGCCGCACACATCGCCCCGTGGGCTGCCGAAGGCTCCAATCCGCGGGATCGGCTTGCCATCGCGCGCCAATCCACCGACTATTTAACTGTGTTGGCCGCAGGCGGGAGGCCAATGCCCGATTCAACGGACTTCCGGGCCAAAATCATAGTTTGCCAGGGAGCCAGTGTCAGCTTCAGAACTGGTCCAGCGCCGATTTTCCCGGTTGCGCGATGGCGTAAAATAAGCATGGGTCGTGATTCAATCGCTCCTTTTTTTCCCGTCGGCATTTTCAGGTAAAAATCGCTTCGCGAAAGGTAATTGAATAAATAATGATGGCGGTCCGCGGGGAACAGGGGCAGGCTTACCACCCGGCTGCGGTTGCTTCGATTAAGAACGATATAGACATGCTGATGCCGAAGGGTTCGATAAAAGGCGAAAACATCCCGGTGGCTAAGCGCCAGAAGCTGGCCATACGAACCGGTTTCCAGCGGCGGAAGCTGCCGACGGGCGGCAATGGCGCGGCGGTAAAAATGCAGGAGCGATCGGTTGATCGTCAGTTGCGGATCATTGTATGGCATAAGGCTTTTCCAAAGCATCGGCTGGCGATCAGACGGGTCGGTGGCACCCCACATCCCGACTTCATCGCCATACCAGATCATGGGAGCTCCGGGAAACGCCATCTGGAACGCCACCACCTGTTTGAAACGGGTATAGTCCGCCGCGGTCGGTTTGGCGATGTTGTAATGGTCTCCGTTCTGCAAGTGGTCATCCGCATTAAAGGGAAGATTCATGTTGACCAGTCGC
>JAJZEY010000514.1 GCA_021805585.1 Planctomycetota bacterium | reverse complement strand
GATAAACCCCGCCGTTCGACATGGTTCGAGGCGAAAGAAAAATTCTAAATAGCCCTCTATTTGCACTTGACAAAGGCTTGCTCATAGATGCTCTGCGTTGCCGCGGCAACGCTTTTCCCTTCCCGATAAAAACGCGTACGCCCGCCGCGCGGCCATTGTTTAAGAAACGTGCGGGTTGCCGCCGGGCGCTTTATAATTACGGTACGCTTTGCGGTCGGCGGCGCGACGTTTCGCCGCCTGCTTAAAATCGAAGCGGAAAATGTTGCCCGCCGTCGGCGGGTTTCCGGAGGCTCTGATCAGATGGCGCATGAATGGACCGCACCAATACCGACCCGGGTCTTTTTCACCAAAGGGGTGGGCCGTCACCGGTATAAGGCTCAATCCGCGGAGCTTGCGTTAAGACATGCAGGTATAGAGAAGTTTAATCTTGTTCAAGTGTCGGGTATTCTGCCCGCGCGCTGCAAAATTATCGGGGTGACCGAGGGTATCCGCAAACTTATTCCGGGTCAGGTGGCGTTTGGCGTGATCAGTGAATCCAGCAGCGACGAACCCAACCGCCTGCTTAGCTCCGGCATCGGTGTGGCCATGCCGATCCGCGACCAGTACGGGTATATCGCCCGGCATACCGGCTATGGTCTGACGGAAGAAAAGACCGGCGATTATGTGGAGGACATGGCCGCCACGATGCTGGCGATGACCCTGGGCATCGAATTCGACCCGCAGAGAAATTACGATGAACGCAAGGAAATATATCGCATGAGCGGCAATGTGGTGCGCACCCGGAATATTGTTCAGACCGCCGAGGGCGACAAGAACGGACTTTGGACGACTGTGGTCGCGGCTGCCGTTTTTTTAATGTAGTGCCCTGTTTCCGCGCACCGGAATATGAAAGGAGAATAATTTTTAGATAAAAAAGGCCCGCGATTTGGCATGGGCACTGCAATACGAATACAATTAATCGCATTCACGAAATATTATCAAATTCTTAGTCAGAATCACTTGCATTCTTAATACAAGCCAGTAGAATTCCGCTCAATGGCCGGGCAATAGAGCGGTTTTTATTGCTCTATTTTCCGGCAGAGAGCCGATAACGTTTTTATAGGCTCGGACGGCGCGCCGGTGAACGACCATTCCGCCGTGTATGCTGAATAACCAGGCGACGGCTTTGGCGGAACCAGTCCAAGTCGTTGAATGAGCCGGAATGTGTGCTTGGCTCCAGATTGTTTTCCAACAGCCCGATGGATGCGGGCGTTTGAACTGTTCCGAATTTCGGGCGGTTTTTGTAAGTTTG
Organism: Planctomycetota bacterium; assembly: GCA_021805585.1. The sequence goes on along the minus strand of JAJZEY010000514.1, from coordinate 2,331 downwards.
GTTTGCCGAACGAATATAATGTGCGGACCGTATGGTCTGATAACGTTCGAGCCAAGCTTAAAGATAGAATGCGGTAGGGTGGTCGGGTAGACCGCTTTGAATCGGGTTGGATTCAATCCGCAATTTTTCAGGAAGGCTATCAGGAAGGCGATATGGGTTGCGTTGACAACAGCCGAAAGCCGCGACACAAAATTGCCGGAATTGCGTTTACGTGTGCATTCAGTTGTGCATTTGGCGCGGCGGCGACAATTATGGCATCCGCTCCGGCTTCAGGCGCGGATCCATTTTCCGCATCCACGCTTTCACTCGATGATATTGCCAACTTAGCGGCCAATCCGCTGGTACCGGGGCAGCAGACCGCCAGTGCCAATTCCGCGCCATTCACCCTGTCCACCACCTTTTCCTATGCCAACGATTTCTGGTTCCGTTACCGGGACATTGCGCCGAACCGCTTAAACCTTATGAACAACAGCGAGCTGGATGTAAACCTCCAGCAGTTCGGCGATGTGTATCTGAAGCTTTTTGCGGATTATTCCAACAATGTCCGCAAGCCGTATATGGACTCGCTGCAGCAGGGAATCGCGGGCGTTCGCAGTGGAACCACCTATACAAACAATGTTCCCACCAGTGATTTTACCGAACTGGACCTGACCATCGGCTACCATTATGACCTGTTGAATCTGCTGGGGCTGGACGCTGGTTACACCAATTACATCACGCCGGTTGACAGTTGGAGCTCTACCGCCGGCGCACAGCCCGTGCAAGGTGGCCATGGCCAGACGGATATGCAGGAAGTGTATGTAAAAGCGACGCTTAATACGCAAAGTTTTTTGAATAATATTTCCCTGAATCCATATATTTATGTCGGCTTTGACTTTAACGGTGCCTATTACACGGCCAATGCCGGTGAATATTATGAAGCCGGCCTGAGCCCCACGTTTACGATTCCCAATACGGATGGTCTGGTGTTGAACCCTTATGCCAGTGTGTCGGCCATTCAAAATGAAAAGCGCCTGGATGCCAATCAGGTCAGCTATCGGGATGGCTATCTGGGATCCACCGTCGGGATTGGTGCCAACTACCCGGCGAATTCATTGTTGAATATCCCGGCAAGCTACGGCGCTTTTTCGGTTGGTGGTTTTGTGGAAGAGGTTTTTGCCGGCACCCGCTATTCCCAGCCGACCGGCAGCCACAGCGAGGCCACAGTGGTTGGATTGAGCCTGGGCTGGACTTATTAAGGCGGCCACGGGCCGGTGAACGGGCTGGTCGGCGGCTTTCGCGGAAGGATCGGAAAAACGCTCGACAAACGCCTGATCCGGGTGATTAGACCGGATGATTGGACCAGGTGCTAAGGCCAGATAACTGGTTCGGGGAAGATTTTTATCGGGATTGATGAGAGACCGTCCGGTCTGCCCACTAAATGGGCTTTTCAGTCCGCAGGTTGCACAAAAGGCTGATCTTTGTGGCAACCAGGTGTGACAAAATGCCGGACGGGAAATGACAAAGTGCCGCATTTTGGCATTTGAAAGCCGGTTTGGCGCTCGTTCAGGCGGCCCGGCACAGAGTTTGCTTTATCGGCACCAAGAGTATTGGTGCATTACTGTCCTTTTTTTAGGAGAAGTCTTATGGTTAAACGCTCGTTGGGCACGCTGTTGACCGCAGCCGCCATTCTGGCGACTGCCGGTCTGTCTTACGCGGGCACTGCGGCATCTTCCAGCACCGCATCGCTGGATGCCACCCCCGTGGATACCAACCCACTGCTGATGTACGGTCTGGATAGGATTCCCGCCGGCAAGCAGTCTGTCGGGCAGGATATTTCCAACGCCGGCTTTGACATTTATGGCTACATTGAAGTTGGCTACACCGCCAATCTTTCCGGTCAGAACCACCCAATTCCGGGCCGCGTTTTTGACACGGAAGGTGGCAATAATATACAAATGGACCAGCTTGACCTGGCGGTTTCCCGATCGATTAACCTGACGGATCCCGGTTTCCGCAAGGCGGGCTGGATGATCGGCGGCAAAGCCGAAATGTTGTATGGCTATGATGCCGGCCTGATTCATTCCAACGGCCTGAATTTTTACCATAGCTGGGCTAACAATGCCCAGGTAGGCGGCAACGGCGCTCCGTATCCGCAATACCAGTTTGATCCAGAGCAGCTTTATGTATCGTTCGGTATTCCGATCGGCAAGGAAAGCGGCTTAAAGGTTCGCGTTGGTAAATTTGTCACCCTGCTGGGTGAAGAAACCATCAATCCGACCACTAACTATTTCTATTCCCACACCTATGAATTCGGTTATGCCATTCCGTTCACGGAAACCGGCGTTATGG
>JAJZEY010000038.1 GCA_021805585.1 Planctomycetota bacterium | reverse complement strand
AGCCGGGTGCGAAAGAAGCCGAAGGCAATCAGCGAAGGAATGGCCACGGCCAGCCCGCCGAAGGTATGCCACAAGGCGGTCGCAATACCGGCGGAAAGATCGGTGACTTTGGCGTGACCGCCAGTGTGATGCAAAGCGTAAAACGCTTCAATCATACCTAACACGGTTCCCAACAGCCCGATCAGCGGGCCAATGTTGCCGATGACGTTCAACATTTCAATGCGGCGGAAAAGATTGGAGCTTTGCTCGGCGGCTGCATTTTCCAGCCCTTCGCGCATCGCAGCGTAGCCCAGGTGGGCACGCCGCACACCGGCGTACAGTGCTTTGCTGATGAAAGATTGGTCCACCGCCGTAAATTCCATCAATTCCTTGAACTGACGGGCTTCAATCAGGGAACGGATATGTTCAGTGGTTTCCACCGGTGCGATTTTGCTTTCACGCAGGTGAATAATCGCGTCAATAATCAGTGCAACACTGGCCAAGGACGCTCCAGCCAGAACGATGATCACCGCTATATCCAGACCCCAAAGCACTGGATTGGGATGATACGGGGTGTGGCCACCCGACCCGCCCGAGGCCGCCATCGCGGTATGGCCAATGGCCAGAACCGCACCGACAGCCAGAACCGCCAGCAGGCCGATGCGAAATTTGGAACTTGCGTAGGAATTTGCCATGGTATCTCCTGTGAGCAAACGGTGCCGGACCGACCGGCGGATAACGGTTCACCGGGCGAAACCAGCTTCGCCCGGCACGGGTGTCAGCGGGTTACCAGCTTGTATTCACCGCGGTTCTCCGCTGCGATTTTCTTAAGCTGTTCATTAAATATCGGATCATGATTGAAAAAGGCATAGGTAAAAATAATGACCTTTTTGCCTTTGTTAAGCTTCTGAATTTCCGTAATCAGCTTCGGGTCAAACGAACCGTTGGTAAGAAAATAGATGATTTGCGGGTGCATGCGGAACGCCGCCTGAAATGGCTTAAGGAAGTAATTCAGGCGATAGGCATTGGGGCCTTGCGGCTGAACCCGCTTGATCGCCGCACGAACTTCCTGCTTGATTTTGCCGGTGGCCGGCTCCAGCTTGCCGGTGCGGGCCGACGGGCCAAGAACGTGGAACCGCTTGCGAAAAATAATGACCGAGAATGACTGAAGCGGCACCAGCCGATCAATTGAGCTGTCCAGCTTGCGCTCCAGAAAACCAAAGTTGTCCAACATGCCGCCCGCATGGTCAATAATGTAGACAATGCGCGTCGCATTGCCGCCGTGGCCCATGAACTGCGAAGGGGGGCCGGAACCCATGCCGCCACCGGGAATTCCAAACGATGCCAGCGCTCCGCCGCTGGCGGTTCCGCCATGCGGGCCAACGGCGATAAACGCCAGCGAATGCTGGGAGCTGTCCGACAGCAGTTTGTTGATGGATGTGGTGGTGTTGGCGCTGTGGCTAAGCGCACGTTTGATATCCTGCCGCGCGCTGTGCAGTGGATTGTTGTTGTGCCCCGGATGCGGATGGCCGCCCGGATGCAGGGAAAAGCGGGAATTCCAAGCTTGCGGAATAATAATCGGATGGGCTTTTTTGTGAATAACGGTGCTGATGGCTTTAATCGCAAACAGCAGCACCAGGAAAATCCCAAGGTGTATGAGAATCGATGAAATCCAGGGAATCGCCGCATCCAGCCACGCCGGTATCTCGCCACCGTCGGCAATCGCCAGCTCGGCCTGATCGTCGTGATCTTCCGGCGGCGTGCCTGTCGGATCGCCGCGAGTGGGGGGAACGGGCGGTGGCGGCGTGGTACTGTCACCAGGTTTTGCGGGCCGCGAAGGCCGCTTGGGTCCAAAGCCGGAATTTGATGCAGCCTGACTCATATTCCACGTCTCCTGTTCCGCCAACCGGATGAAAAGCCGAACAACCGCCTTTGGGCAAGCCGTTGCTCGTCTTCATTTAGTGTTCAGCAAGCCCTTCCGCCGGGGACTCGCCGAATGCAACCAGGCTGTAATAAAGCAATCGCCGTACCAGAAGTACAATTCCATTCATAAGGCTGTGTTTTCCGACAATTTTGTCCATGTCGCATACTTTGGCCGGGTGATGGTGTGTCAATTTTGTCACAAAGGGGTTGCCGTCTGTGTCAGTTGTGGCACAATTTTTAAAGACCAAAGGGGTGGTTTCCCGTCCGCAAGCGGTTACGGTACGACATCGGATTGGGCGCGTGAAAGCAAACGTCGCGATACGTAAACAAACCGTCCGTTGGTTTGACTGGATATTTGCTTAAGATGCTGGATAAATAGCGGGTCGTGATCCAGAAAGGCGAATGTATCCACCTGAACATGGTAATGTCGGTTCAATTCGGCTACCCGGCTGATCAGCCTTTTATCAAAATGTCCATCCGTCAGAAAATAAATCACCTGCGGTTTCATCTTGAACGCCACGGTAAACGCATTGAGAAACGGGGCCAACTGGTCATCATTATGGCCCTCCGCCAGAACGGAATGCAGCAGTTGCTTAACCCGGCGGCGATTCCGCACCGTCCCGGCAATAAGCCGATCGGGACCCAGAATCTTATACCGGTGCGCGAAACTGATGACCGCAAAATGTTGAAATGGCAGCAGTTGATCCAGCGTAATGCGAACTTGCGCCTTCACAAGGTGCAGCTTGCCGATCATGGATCCGCTGTGGTCGATCAACAGGACGATGCGGGACGCCTGGTTCTTGACCCCAAAAAACGATATTGGCGACACATGCCCGGCCTGCCCGCTGGATATGCCAAATGCCGCGGCATTTCCACTGGCCGGGCCGCCACCCCACATGGCACCGCCGATTGAACCCGCCGAGCCAAGGCCAATCAGGCTCGCGTTCTTTCGACCGGCGGCGCAACTTAAAAGGTCGCTTATGGCAGTCGGGCTTTTTCGGGATGCTTTTTCCGCCGTCGCCATTACCCGTTTGAGCGAATTTATTTTTCCAGCCGACGGCTTTTGATTCTGGGCGATACCCTTATGCACCGGGTCCACCGGACCAAACGATTCCGGCACCACAAACGCTTCAGGAGGCGCTTTGATTCGATGATGCAAAAGATGGTAGGCCAAAAGCCCCAGTAGTATCACACCGGCGTGAATAAGCAGGGAACTGCCCCAGCCTGCCAAACGCGATGGTTTGCCGCGCGGCACCGGCACCGCCAATACCGGGGTCCAGGCGGTCCTCTGAAAAAAGACCGTGCGGTTGCGGCGGCGAGGTTTGAATTTTCGTCGTGCCACAACCAGACTCATATTCAATCGCCTCGAAATCCCGCGACAGTCAAACATTCTTACGGACGCGGTGTGTCAATGGGCCAAGTTCAGCCATCGTCATGAAGGACGCAATTTTCAGCCGCCCGGCCCGGCGGTTATGCCGATAATGCCGGACGTACTCTCTCAAAACACCTCTTCTGATGCGCCAAGACGCGGATGGGAACAGCCCGCCCACCGCCGGCGCACATTGCAGCCGACCACCAAGGCGTTCAGGCACAATCTCTTATCGGCCTGATACGGACGCGGGCTTGACACCAGACCTATAACTTACTAAAACGGATTAGAAAGGCAATCGTCCGATTCGTTTCCGGCGACGTGGCGGGGTGAAGCTGGGGTGGAAACAGTGCCTGAATT
>JAJZEY010000189.1 GCA_021805585.1 Planctomycetota bacterium | reverse complement strand
GGATTGAAGATCAGTGATCCCAGCACTTTGCCCAGTTCCAAGTCGTGGGGAATCATGACGAACGCCTTAAGGCCCGCCATGGCGGCATGGGCGGCCACGCTGTTGGCCAGATTGCCCGTGCTGGCACATCCGACGGTATCGTATCCAAGTTCCGCCGCCTTGGTAATGGCCACGCTTACCACCCGTTCCTTGTAGCTCCAAGTCGGGTAGTTGGCGGAATCATCTTTTATATACAGTTCTTTTACACCCAGAACTTTTTCCAGATTCCGGGCGCGACGAAACGGCGTAAAACCTGAATTGTGTCCCGTTCGCGGCTCACCTTCTATCGGTAACAGGTCACGGTAGCGCCATAAATTACGATCTCCGGCTTCAATGGATTGCCGGGTTACGCGGCCGCGCATGGCCGAATAATCGTACTGCACCTCAAGCGGGCCGAAGCAAATCTCGCATACATGCACACCTTTTTGCGGATAGTGCTGGCCGCATTCGCGGCATTTGAGCCCAAGGACATAAGACATAACAACCTCCGAAACCGGCGTTCCCGCCGGGCTGGTGCTGGTCCGGATATGCCCATCGGCTTAGCCATGGGCGATTCCAAACGACAGCGGCCTCTTATCAGGAGCCATCCAGCAAGAAGCCGGAACGCCAATTCCCGATAAGAGGCCGCCGCTTGATTCCTTCAAAATTTCCCCGCAAAGCGGAAGATAAAGGTGAGAAGCTGCTCCACTTATCTATCCCCAGGTTCGCCGGAATATCGGTAAGAACCAATAATTCCAGACGAGCGGGAGGGAATTAGCACCCGCTTCAACCGATGCATTTCATCGGATTTGATGGGTTGCTGTGCCTTCGACGGGCCCGTCCCTCAGGCACTCTTGATAAGAGCCTTATTCAATTGTCACGGAGGATATTAGAAAAATGCGCCGGGAATGTCAAGTTTCCGACCCGCATGTTAATTTCCCGCAGGTGCGTGACACAAAATGCCGGGGGTATTGGTGGAAGATGAACGGCGGCTCATGGATGGGCGACCTGCGGCCCGGAATTCCGGGCATTTTAGTTTTTCAGGGGTTAGCCATGGCGGGCGTGTTCAACAGGAAGGCAATAAAAGCAATTCTGGAGCCGAGGCGGGGGCAACGCAATCCTGCTGGAGCACGCCGCGTGAATCCGCAGATGACGGAACGGTTTATGGCCTTAATGTCATTCACCGCAAGCCTCCAATCGGGCCCTTGCCCGTAAATCAGGAAGGAACGGCCCACCAAAGCCAGCCAAACCATTAATTAAAAAAAGTGGCGATCTTTCGTGCCTGCAAATTGGGATTGAACAAAGCGCCAACTCCACACTTCGGCGGACGGGAGTCCATCACGGCTTAATTTTGCACGGCGTGAACGGGCGACCTAAAGTTGATTGGCATGGGTGCCGGTACCGGCGCGGATGCCGGCGACCTGCCGTTTTGACACAAACCCTGCCGGAATCCCGGCGAATGCTGCCAGCACGGCAGGAACGCAGCACGATGGTACAGTGCGTTTTTGGCCAGAATAAAAATTCATAACCAATTATATTATAAGCACTTACATTTAACATCTTGTCCGTGATCGGGCAAATGGCATAACCCTTGCTTACCAGCCGCCCGAGCGCATGGTGCGCCGGATGGGCGGAACAAGACCTCCGGCCTTGGGCGTCGCCACGAGTGGTGGCGGCCCCGGACCATGTGATGATGGATACTCAAAATTCGCCCACACGTATATTCATCCGGGGATATTCACGCGGGCGTTAACGCGAAGGAAGTTGCGACGATAAACCACAATAACGACACAGGCTGGTGAACCGGCAAAATAGATGTGACCCAATATGTGACCTGAATTGTTCTGGCATTATTTCTCAAGGAGAATTCCCAATGGCGGTAAAACAGATTTCATTTGATGAAGCAGCTCGCAAAAGTCTTCTGGCGGGCGTAACCAAACTTGCATCCGCAGTCAAAAGCACCTTAGGCCCGCGTGGCCGCAATGCCGTGCTTGATAAAGGCTGGGGCGCACCAACCGTCACCAAGGATGGCGTTTCGGTGGCCGAAGAAATTGAATTGACCAACAAATTTGAAAACGTGGGCGCTCAACTGGTAAAAGAAGCCGCCACGAAAACCAGTGATATCGCCGGGGACGGCACCACCACAGCAACGGTTCTGGCTGAAGCGATTTTCAAGGAAGGATTCCGCAACCTTGCCGCTGGTGCCGATGCCATGGCTCTGGCCCGTGGCATTAACAAAGCGGTGGCGGTGGTTTCCCAAAATCTGCTCAAGCTGAGCAAACCGCTGAATGTGGCTGATAAGAACGAAATCGCGGATGTGGCCGCCATCAGCGCCAATAATGACAAGGAAATCGGAACGATTATGGCCGACGCATTTGAGAAAGTCGGCAAGGACGGGGTTATTACCGTTGAAGAAGGCAAAACCCGCGAAACCTACGTGGATGTGGTGGAAGGGATGCAGTTCGACCGTGGCTACATGACGCCCAACTTTATCACCAACCAGGATGATATGACCTGCGTTCTGGAAAAGCCCTTTATTCTCATCATTGAAGACAAAATTTCCAGCGCGACAAAATTGGTTCCAATTCTGGAAAAAATTCAGTCCGCCAAGCGTCCGCTTCTGATTATTTCCGAAGACATTGAAGGCGAAGCCCTGGCCACACTGGTGGTCAACAAACTGCGCGGAATTCTAAGCGTGTGCGCGGTCAAGGCTCCCGGTTATGGCGACCGACGCAAGGCCATGCTGGAAGACATTGAAGGCGAAGCCCTGGCCACACTGGTGGTCAACAAACTGCGCGGAATTCTAAGCGTGTGCGCGGTCAAGGCTCCCGGTTATGGCGACCGACGCAAGGCCATGCTGGAGGACATTTCCATCCTTACCGGTGGCCGGGCCATTATGAAAGACCTTGGCGTGGAATTGGACAAAGTAACTGTCCATGACCTGGGTCAGGCCCGCAAGGTGGAAATTGACGCAGACAACACCACTATTATTGAAGGTGCCGGCCAAAGCAAGGCTATTCAAGGTCGCATCGAACAGATTCGACGGGAAATTGGCGTCACCACATCCGACTACGACCGTGAAAAACTTCAGGAACGGCTGGCTAAACTCGCCGGCGGTGTAGCCCAGATTAATGTCGGTGCGGCTACCGAATCTGAAATGAAGGAAAAGAAGGCCCGCGTGGAAGACGCGCTGCACGCCACCCGCGCCGCGGTGGAAGAAGGCATTCTTCCCGGCGGTGGAACTTCGCTGCTGCGAAGCCTGGCGCTGCTCGATGGCGTAAAAACCGACAGCCATGACGAAGCAACCGGCGTGACTATTGTTCGCCGCGCGTTGCAGGAACCGACCCGCTGCATCGCCCAGAATTCCGGCGAAGATGGCGGCGTGGTGGTGAAAAAAGTACTGGCCGGCAAGGGCAACTTCGGCTTTAACGCCCTGACCCTGGACTACGAACAGGACATGATCAAGGCGGGCATCATTACCCCCACCAAAGTGGAACGAAGCGCCTTGCAGAATGCGGCCAGCGTGGCCACACTGCTGCTGACGACCGATGCAATCATTGTTGAAAAGCCAAAGCCCAAGGATGCCGCCGGTCCGGGCGGTCCGGGTGGTGGTGGCATGG
>JAJZEY010000223.1 GCA_021805585.1 Planctomycetota bacterium | reverse complement strand
AATGGATCAGAGCTTTCTTAACCGGTCGGTGAATGAAGGGTTCTCCGGCGGCGAAAAGAAACGCAACGAAATTTTCCAGATGGCCGTCCTGGATCCCAAGCTCGGCATTCTGGATGAAACCGATTCGGGACTGGATATTGACGCACTGAAAATTGTCTCCAAAGGAGTGAATTCGCTTCGCGGACCCGACCGGGCCATGCTGGTGGTCACCCATTATCAGCGCCTGCTGGATTATATTGTGCCGGATTTTGTGCATGTTCTACGCGATGGGAAGATCATTAAATCAGGCGATAAAAAGCTTGCATTGGAACTGGAAGCCAAAGGCTACGGCTGGCTGGATACCGCCGCCTGATGGCGCGCCACGCCAGCGCGGCCGAGCCGCCGCGAAATTCCCTTATTCGCCCAAACACCGGAGTTTTTTAATTCATGACGCAATTAACCGCACAACCCGCCGCACCAGCCGCCCGTGCCCAAGTGGAGGCATTCGCCGAAATACTTTCAGCCGACCCCACCTATCAGGCCGCGTGGCTCGGTGCCATCCGCCAAACGGCGGCCCAGCACTTTCAGCGGCTCGGCCTGCCGACCATCAGTCATGAAGACTGGCGACTGACCAATGTGGCACCCCTCGGAAAAATCCGCTTCACAAATCCCTCCACGGCGCGGACCGGTGCGACCGCCGAGATGGTCGGAAGCTGGAGCCTGACCGCGCTGGGCGCCAACGAGCTGGTATTTTTGAACGGCGTTTTTTCGCCGGAGCTTTCAACCCTCCGCACCAGTGCGGCGCGCGTGTCAACGCTGGCCGAGGCGATTCATGACCCGCTTTGGCGCGATACCGTTTTTGCCCATGAAGCATTGCCCCAGTCCAACGGGTTTGTAGCGCTGAATACGGCCGCCTTTGCGGATGGAGCGTTTATTCAGATCCCGGCCGATCTGATTATTGAATCGCCCATTCACCTGCTTTTCGTTACCACATCGGTGGATCGCCCGACACTGGTTCAGCCCAGAATATGCGTTCAGGTCGGTGCACGGTCCCAGGTCACGCTGGTACAGACCTACGCCGGCAGCCCGGATCAACCGCACCTGACCAACGCCGTGCTGGAACTGGCGGCTGAAAGCGAATCTAAAGTTGAAATTATTAAACTGCAGCGCGAGGCGGATTCAGCCTTTCATATTGCCCATGATGTGATACGCCTTGCCGCCAAAGCCACCCTGCAAACGCTTTCCCTTAACACCGGCGGTGCGGTGGTGCGGAACAATCTGCAGGTGCGGCTGGATGGCCCGTTCGCCGAGGCAACGCTTAATGGTATTACCATGATTACCGGCCACCAGCATGTCGACAACCACACCCTGCTGGACCACGCCCGCGAAAACTGCCCCAGCCATGAACTTTACAAACATCTGCTGGGCGGAAAGGCCAGTGGCGTTTTCCGAGGAAAAATTCTGGTGCGGCCCGATTCGCAAAGGACCGATTCCAAACAGACGAGCAAAACAATTCTGCTTTCCGATGATGCCGTCATGGATTCCCAGCCGCAGTTGGAGATTTACGCCGATGATGTGAAATGCACACACGGCTCGACCACCGGCCCGCTGGACGATGAACAACTGTTCTACCTGCGTTCGCGCGGCGTGAATGCCGCACAGGCCCGCGCCCTGCTGACCTATGCTTTCGCCGGAGATGTTCTGGGGCGCGTGTGGCACCCGGAAATGAAAACGTACCTGGAGGAGCTGGTCGCCGCGGAGCTTCATCGCCTGCATCTCGACCAGGCCGCCGCATGAACACGCCAACCGCTCAAATTGCCGCCAAAACCTCCCGCGCCGGGGCCAAGCCGACCGCGGTCCGCCGCCCCTTTGACGTGCTGACGCTGCGCGGAGATTTTCCGATTCTGCAAACCCAGGTTCGTGGCAAACCACTGGCTTACCTGGATAACGCAGCAACCAGGTAGAAACCCAACGCCGTGATTGCGGCCATCAGCCGTTATTACAGCCATCAGAACGCGAATATTCACCGCGGGGTGTACAAACTTTCCGCGGATGCGACCGCGGCCTATGAAGATGCCCGTGCAAAAATCGCCACCTTTATTGACGCCCCATCGCCGACGGAAATTGTCTTCGTTCGCGGCTGTACCGAAGGGATTAATCTTGTCGCCAATTCATGGGGATCGGCTAACCTGCGCCCCGGCGATGAAATTCTGCTTTCGGAAATGGAACACCATTCCAATATTGTGCCCTGGCAGCTTGCCGCGCAACGAACCGGTGCCATCATCCGTGTGATTCCCTTCGCCGACAACGGCGAACTGAATTTGGAACAATTTACCGCCCTGCTTTGCGACCGCACGCGGTTGCTGGCGATTACACACGTATCCAACGCCATGGGAACCATTAATCCGGTCAAGCGGATGACCGAACTGGCCCACAAGGCCGGTGCCCTGGTGCTGGTGGATGCGGCGCAATCCATTCCTCACCTGACGGTTTCGGTTAAAAATATCGGCTGCGATTTCCTGACTTTTTCCGGTCATAAAATGTGCGGGCCAACCGGGTCCGGCGCGGTCTGGGCGAAAAAGGCCCTTTGGGATGCAATGCCCCCCTATCAGGGTGGCGGAGATATGATCAGCACTGTGACCTTTGAAAAATCGACATGGAATGAGGTACCCCATAAATTTGAAGCCGGCACTCCGGACATTTGCGGGGTCATTGCGCTGGGTGCCGCAGTGGATTACCTTTCCGCCATTGGCATGGAGCAAATCGCACAGGCTGAACATGACCTGCTGACTTACGCTGCAAATAAGCTTGGCGCAATTGACGGCCTGCGCATTGTGGGCACCGCAGCACAAAAAGCGGCGGTTATTTCTTTCACCATGCAAGGCATTCATCCGCATGACATCGGCACTATTGTGGATGGCGAGGGCATCGCTATTCGCACCGGTCATCATTGCTGTCAGCCGGTCATGGACCATTACGGCATACCGGCCACCGCACGGGCCTCCCTGGCGTTTTACAACACCCGCGACGACATTAATCGCCTTGCGGCGGCTTTGGAGAAAGTCAAGGAGGTATTCGCCTGATGTCCGACCTTCGCGATCTTTACCAGCAGACCATTCTGGACCACACCAAGCGGCCCCGTAATTTTCATGAAGTCCCGGAGGCCAATCACCGTGCCAATGGCCACAATCCGCTTTGTGGCGACAAATTGACGGTCTATCTGAAAATTCACGACGATGTTATTCAGGATGCCGGCTTTGTCGGTGCCGGCTGTGCCATATCCACTGCATCGGCATCCATGATGACCGAGATGATCAAAGGGAAAAAAGTCGCGGATATTGCTCCGCTTTTTGAAAATTTCCACTCCATGGTGACCGCGCCCGTAGGCGTGGAGCCGGATGAACAGAGGCTTGCCGCCCTGGATAAACTGGCCGTATTTTCCGGCGTGCGTGAATTTCCCGTGCGGGTCAAATGCGCCACGCTGGCCTGGCACACGCTTCAGGCCGCTCTAAAAGATGCGCGCGGGCCGGTCAGCACGGAATAATCCGCACAAGATGCGAAGACTCCCGAATCAAGGATTTTGGTCATGCCTATTTCAATATCTGAACTTGCCGCGGTTGAAATTCGGAAAATCATTGTCGTTTAGGGCCTTTCCACAGCCACCGTGCTGCGTG
>JAJZEY010000168.1 GCA_021805585.1 Planctomycetota bacterium | reverse complement strand
ACACCTTACAATGCGTTTCATAAGCGACCCATGCAACTGAACCCATTTCTACAAAGCCCTCCGCAGACTACATTTTTCCCCGCTTGTGTATACAAGAAATGGGTCTGCCAATTTTTCCGGCGCGGTGCCGTTTATCGTCTTCACAGCCCGCAGATTTTTAACGCCAACGACACTTGCTGGTAATCCAACAGAGCCTGACGGCCGATTTGTTGGCAGCCCCTACAAGAATCCTTGCCGACGCACTTGGGGTCAACCCACGCCTTCCGCGCGGACGGATAAGCCCTTTGGTTTGGCAAATTTGCGGCACGGACCGGTTTTGATGACCACACATTCTCCCTCGCCACATAACTTGGCCGGCCCCAAGGCCATTTTCTAAAATCCCACGGTTTGCATTTATTCATGCGCGGCCTTAACATTCCTTGACGCGCTTATCGCAAATAGGCGTTGCGTCGCGAGGTACCGGTATTCAATGTACCAGGCGTTGGTCGCGATGGAATAGCTTGAAATTTTCCGCACACTTCCGCGGTTTTTTCCGTTCCATCAGAACCTGATTGAAGTTTTATTTTGTCGGCACCGGTTGTGCCCGGCGGCTTTTTGGAGATTTCTCATGGCGGAAAATGCATTGGCCCAGCAGGATGACTTGGATTTGGATATTGTTACCCAGCTCGAGTCCCTAAGTTCAGTAACTAAAACGATCAAAGTGACGATTCCCGCCGAAGCTGTCAGCAAGGAAGCCCATAAAACAATCTCCAAAATCCGAAAAGATGCGGTTATCCCGGGCTTTCGCCGGGGCCGCACACCAGACCGCATTCTTGAAAAGAAGCTCGGTGCCGGCCTGAACGACGAAGTTCGGGTACACCTTATTGAAGCCGCCCTGCGCATAGCCATATCCCGGCATCAACTTAAGGTTGTCGGTCAGCCGACGACCTCGCCCCAAATTCCGGATTTGCCGACCAGTGGTCCCATGGAATTCAATATTGAACTGGAAGTTGCCCCGGAATTCCCGCTGCCGGATCTTGCTTCTTTTGAAATTCTTGAACCCCAATTACTGGCCAATGACGAACGCCTCAACGCCGCGATCGATCATCTGCAGAAAAGCCTGGGCACATGGGAGGACGCCTCCGGTGGGGCCATTTCTGATGACCGGTTGACCGCTGACGTAAACATTTCCATGGAAGATGGCACCCTTATTGCGGAACAGAAAGGCACGACGGTACCCGTGGCCGCCGGTTCCATGGCGGGCGTGCAATTTGATGATCTCGGCGAAAAATTGACCGGCCTGAAGGTCGGTGATTCAATTACGCTGGAAAAAATTGTACCTGAAACCCACTTCCGACAAGACCTACGCGGTCGGAAATTAATTGTAAAAATGAACGTAACCGCTGTTTCACGTCTTATCGTACCCGAGCTGACGGAGGAACTCGCCAAAGCAAATGGATTTGACAGTCTGGCTGAATTACGTGAAACCATGCATTCCGCCTTGGAAGAGCGTATACGGATCGACACTGAGCAGGCCAAACGCAACCAGTTGATCCGCAAGCTGATAGACACGATTCAGATTGATCTGCCACCGCTCTTATCGGAACGCATGAAAGCTCAAGTTTTACGCCGGGAGGCCAGCAATCTGCTGCAGCGCGGTGTGCCATCGACCGTTCTTGAACAGAAGTTTTCCACTCTGCAGAGCATGTCTCACCTGGAAGCTGAATTTGAACTTCGACAGATGTTTATCCTTTCCAGGCTCGCGATTCAGTTCGACGAATCGATTTCCGACCGCGAACTCAATGCGGCCATCGTACGGACAGCCATGACGAATGGTGAACGGCCGGAAGCCGTGCGCCGACAACTGGAAAAATCGGGGCAACTCGAACAGGTGGCGCAGGGGGTTCTGGAACACAAAGTGCTGGATCGGGCGCTTCGTCAGTGCAAGATCACGCCCGTGGACGAAGCCACCTGGAAGCAACATCTGGCTGCCGGGCATAACGCCGGCCAGATTGCGGCATCCACGCCTGCGCCGGACGCCACCTGAAACACTGCATTGGCCGGAATCCACCGATAATGGCTTGGCCCGAAGAGATGCGGCATGATGAAATCTGTGATGACCAGCGGCTCGCCAATTGAGGCCCCCCGCCAGGCCACACCCGATCAGCGGCATCGGGACATGCTTCGTGATTTTGGCGCTGCCCATTACGCGGATATTCGTGCCAGTTACGCACGCAACGCCTATTTTCATCGCTATTTAAACCGCATCATTTCGCGGCAAATACCTCCCGGTGCCAGTGTGCTGGATGTCGGCTGCGGCAATGGCGATCTGTTGGCGCAATTGCGGCCGCAAGTCGGTTTCGGAATTGATCTAAACCCCCAAGCCATCGCTGACGCCCGCCAGTGCCATCCCGAATTTACTTTTCACGCATGCGCGCTGGAGGATATTTCAACGCTGTCTGTGCCGAAGTTCGACTACGTGATTGTCTCCGGTGTGTTGCAGCAGCTTTATGACCTGCACACCGCCCTGGCCGCGATTGCCACGGTATGCCATGCCGACACGCGCCTGATTTTCTGCACCTACAGCCGCCTCTGGAACCCGATTATCCGGCTGGCGGAAAAGATCGGCCGCAAAATATCGCTGCCGGCGGAAAGCTGGATTCCGGCGGATGAAACAGTCAGTCTTCTCACCCAGGGAAATTATGCGGTGGTGCGCCAGCGGCCCGGCGTTCTTATGCCGCTCGGCGTTCCGGTTCTGGCCGATGCCGTCAATCGCTGGATCGCCCCCCTTCCAGGCTTTCGTCACTTGCCGCTCTGCACCCTTACCGTTGCCCGGCCGGTGCGCCTGCCTGAAACATCAAGCCATCTATCTGCCCCCCCCGCCGATACCTCCGTCAGCGTGGTCATACCCGTGCGCAATGAAGCGGGAAACATTCAGCCGCTGCTAAATCGTCTGCCACACATGGCCAGCCGACAGGAAGTGATATTTGTGGAAGGCAACAGTTCCGACAACACCTGGGATGCGGTACTTGCCGCCGTGGCCGCCTACCATGGCCCGATGCAATTGACCGCCATGAAACAGGATGGAAAAGGCAAAGGGGATGCGGTGCGAAAAGGATTCGCCGCCGCCACTGGGGATATTCTTTTGATTCTGGATGGCGATATTTCAGTTCCACCGGAAGAATTGCCGCGGTTTGTAAATCTGATTCGCGATGGAAAGTGCGAATTCGCCAACGGATCCCGGCTGGTGTATCCGATGGAAAAGCAGGCCATGCGGTTTTTAAATATGATCGCCAATAAATGTTTTGGCTATCTGTTCACCTATCTCCTTGGCCAGCGCGTCCGCGACACATTGTGTGGAACCAAAGTTCTTTCCCGGAACAATTACCTGCGCATAGCCGCGAACCGGTCATATTTCGGGGATTTTGATCCCTTCGGGGATTTTGATCTTCTTTTTGGCGCCGCACGTCTGAACCTGCAAATTTCTGATGTCCCGGTTCATTACAAGCAGCGCGTTTATGGCGAAACCAACATATCAAGATTCCGCCATGGTGTTATGCTGCTGCAAATGTGCCTGTTTGCCGCGCGAAAAATTACCTTCGTATAGCCCGCGTGCCCGCCAATCAGTGAGGAAGTGGAGGAAAATGAGGCACCACGACGGCGACAGCCGCAAACCGCCCGA
>JAJZEY010000116.1 GCA_021805585.1 Planctomycetota bacterium | reverse complement strand
CCGGGCGGCGAAAATCCGAGGTCTATTTTAATTCTGGAAATGAATGCGGCATCTACCGTGCGGCAATTTGGGGCATTCAACAGCGAAGCTATTCTGGAAATTCCAATGCGGTTGCGTATCCCCCCGAATTATTATGTTCAGATTGCGGAGGGCGAAACGGGGGGTGAATCGGGGGGCTTAACGTGGGGGCTAACGCCTTGTGGCGGCGTTCGCCTGCTGTCCGTTGATTCACCACCGCGCGTGCCGGTTGGCCCGTGGCCTGACGCGCCGACCGGCCTGATTGGAGATGTGGAATTTGTCTGCCGGTTGGGCATGGCCGCCGCCACGCTGCGCCCGCAAAAGGTTCAACTGACCTTGCGGGTTTCCGCGTGCACGCGGGGGGCCTGCCTTCCGCCGCAAACGTTGCCGGTGGAAATTGCCTTGCCGCCGGCGGCGGACAATTAATGCGCCGGCGAACCGTTCATTTTTAAGCCAAAAGATTCCGCATGGTTGGCGACGAAATTGCCGATAATAATGGGCGACGCCCGGCATGCGAGCGGAAATAGGCGCCGTGAATACCCGCTTCCGGAACCTGAACACCGCCTTGCTTCATAAATGCAACAACACAAAGGACGCTATGGACATAATCAATACAACCTTCGATCCAACCGCGCAACCCGCAATCCGGTCCGAACGCGAGTCTGGAGAACGTGGTATCGCGATAGCGCAAACCACGCACATGCTTCAGTTTCACGACGCGCCACCGGGTATCGCATCCGACCGTGTTCCGGTTTCCCGCATGCCCACCCCGGAGCGCCGGCGGTTTTATGGGGCCATGGTGGAACACATGAAAGAGACCCACGGCATATCCATTCGCAAATGGCGCAAACGCATGAGCGGTGTCGCCTATGAATTACGCTACAGCAATGGAGATATTAAACGCATGATTTCGTCGCCGCGGCCGCGATCGGCGGTCAGCGCGTGCATTTTTCTCCATGAAGTCGGCCACCATGCCATCGGCTTCCGCAAGTTCCGACCGCGCTGCCTGGAAGAATATCATGTCTGGCAATGGGCCTTTCGGCAGATGCGCGCCTGGGGCATTCCGGTGGATGCCCGCGTCACCCGGCATTACCGCCGCAGCATGTACCATTATGTGCGGCTTGCCCAAAATCGGGGCCTTAAACGCCTGCCGGCGTTGCTTGAGGAATTTCGCATCTGGCCGGCCTGAAGGCAGACAAAATATGAACCCCGCCATTTTTATTACCACGAACCCACCGATTCACGCAATGTAAGTCCGCGATTTTTTTCCGCTTAAATAGCTCTCCATCAGGCAGCTTGCCAGGTCACCCGATGAACAGTAAAACGCCACGCCCCGGCAAAGCCGCGTCAACTGGTCCATGAATTCCACCCAGTCCATGCCCCAGTAATCTTCTATTAGCGCAAAGCTGGCCACGCGAATGCCCGCGCGGCTGCACGCAAGCGCTTCGCCCAGCGTGGCCAAGGCCGTTTCCCTTCGCGGCGGATACAGCAGATGAAGCGTTTCGCCGGTCACGTGCGCGGTGGGCTGGCCATCGGTAATAATAAACATAAGCTTTTGCTGCCCGCCGCGCCGCGCCAGAATTCTTCGCCCCATTTGCATACCCATCTGCAAATTGGTGAAATGCTGATGCGTCCCGGCCGCCTGACTCAGCGGGATATGCACTTCTATGGAATATTCATGGGTGGACACCGGCATGGGCATCAACAGAGGAAGCCGCATTTCCGGTATCACCGCCGCCGTACTGTAAAAACCCACCACATCCACGGTGTCCTGCGGGAAACGCTGGCGAACCAGCGCGGAAAGTCCCATCGCCACCTTCTTGGCCGCCGGAAATCGGCCGTGCCGCATCATGCTGCCGGACATGTCCAGCAGAATGCACAGCGAACAACTGGTCGAACCCTCCACCAGATGCAGTTCAAGGTCTTGCTCGGAAAACTCGATCGGCAATTGGGGCGGAATTCCCCCCGCCGCATTCCGCGCCAGCGCATTGCGCATCGACGCCGTCAGGTCCAGTTCACTGACCGGATCCCCAAACTGGTACAACTTTGTTCCCTCCAGCCGCTCGGCTCCGGCACCCGCATGGGTGGTCGGATGCCCGTCGCGCGAGCCGCGCGGCAGATGGGCAAAAATTTCCATAAGAGCCTTGCGCTGCATGGCGTTCACCGCCCGCGGCGTCAGATGAAATCGCCCGCCCGCCTTGTCCAGCAGTCCATCCTGTATCAGTTGTTCCAGAATTTTTGCGTCGGCCGGCGCCAGATTATTTAATGCCTCAAGCGCGTTTTCTCCATAGGCCAG
This sequence comes from Planctomycetota bacterium, assembly GCA_021805585.1. Next base: position 1,352 of record JAJZEY010000116.1, on the reverse strand, counting down.
AATAAAATCAAAAATCTGGTCATGGTCAAAAAGGGAATCCGGCGTGGGAAAGTCCTGACCATTGAATTCACCATATTTGTAGCGCATGCGGACACACCTTAAAACAACTCTTGCAGTCTATTATACCCCACTTACCGCCCGAAGAATTAAGTTTCCCAAGCCATCTCGTCATACCCGGACCGCCCGGATTTATGCCCGTCCACAATATTTAACAACTGGTTTGGGTAACTGTTTACCGCTCCGCGGTAAATATTCACAATAAGGGCACTGGCGAGTTCGGGTAATTGGTGGTATGCCTCATTTCACCGTGGATGGCGAAATGCACATCATCGCAAACAACTGGTCGCAAACGTGGTCGCCGATCAGGCCCTCCGCACGTTGCAATACCGTAATCTGACCAGGTGTTTTAATTATTTTCTCTTAAACAGCAAGGCAAACGCAAGTGGGAACTGAATCATAATCGGGCGCGGTGTTACGCACTAGAGGGTGACCTGCGGGCTATTCACCCCGAAGGCTATCAGGCCTATCAGAAGATCGACCGCCAGCAGCGGCGGATATGGAAGAGCGGCTGCCAGATGTAGCGCGGCGTCACTGGCACGAAGACACAACGCGATTAACAACGGATTTTCGATGAGTGAAATTCTCACAGGAGGTATTGGAGGAATTGGATGTATCGGGAGGACGACGGGCAGACAGGATGTCTGCACCACAATTCTGCCGCCGGGGGCTTTGGCTGGCAAGCACGCGTTCCAAAAGCATTTCGTCCGCTGCAATCAGACGAGCGTTTCTTTTCAAGCTATTCCGACGTGGATCATTTTCTTGGTCGTATTCGGGGTAAAAACGTGCAACCACGGTCGGCCAACACCGGTTGCGTCCCCGTTTAGCTCGTTTTATTGCAGCTCCGGAATCTTTTTTTAGCGACGCACTTAGCCGCGGCAAATCGGCCCGTGCCGTGTTCCAAAACAAATCTCAATCAATCACGTCATATCCTGTCACCGGTGTTCGCCGCCTGGCCATAACAGAAAGCCGCCTTCCGAAGGTGTTTTGGATAAGCTCCACCATATTCAAATGCCACGCCAAGATTAATCGCCGCCCCAGGTACCCCATTTCGTGCGGCGGTTGCAATGTTAGCTCGGCGCTAAGAAATGGAAAATGGACGGATAATGTTGCGCTAAGCCCGGGTTTTTAAGGGGAAAATGCTTGCCTCTTGATATTGCCGCGTCATACTTGAAGCGGGTTGGCAATGGGCCCTTTGGCAGGCCTTTGCAACGCTGGCGAGGAAGTTCCTCCCGGCACCCCGCCGGCCCTGTTTTTGGGGAGCGAAAGAAAGAGCAACCGGAGGAACACCCTAT
>JAJZEY010000329.1:10957-15003 GCA_021805585.1 Planctomycetota bacterium | reverse complement strand
GCATGCGCGCCGTTTTGACTTTTCCCTTACCGGCCGAACGCACCGGCTTTAGCGATTTGGCGACCTTGGCGGCTTTGCCGCCACCGGCGGTCTTGCGGACCTTGGTCAGTGCGCCGCCTTTTTTCCGCACAGGCTTTGGTACCGCCTTCTTTGCGGCGTGGCCTGGCGTTTTGGCCTGCAGCGCCCGTTGCGGCTTCTTTTTTGGCGGCTTTCCGGACGCCTTTGAAACCAGGGCTTTCTTCGGACGATCCGCGCCAACATGCGCGGCACTCTCCTGAACTTCGATGACTTCAATCGCTTCCGCCCCGGCCACAAATGCCTCGGCAGCGGATTCCTCTTCAACAGTATCCGCGAAATCATTGGGCGGGGAAATTTCCTCAATGGCGGCGGAATCTGGCGAAACAGTCTGATCTGATTTTTCTTCCCAGAATTCGAAGGAATACGACAACTGTTCCTGAACATTGGCCAGCGCGCTGTCGGTCATGTCGGTCTGTGGCTGCAATTCAGCCGTTGGCAATTCAGGCTGATTGGGATCGCGCCATTGAATTTTCGGGCAATCGCCCCAAAGGAGTTCAAGGTCGTAATACTGACGGCTGGCCTCGTCAAAAACGTGCAGGACCACATCCACAAAATCAACCAATATCCATTTGGCGGATTCATATCCGCTGGTACGCCATGGCTTAAAGCCCAGTGCTTCACCCGCCTGGCAGAGTTCGTCGGCCACGGTGCGCATTTGCCGCGCGGATGTCCCTGTCGCGATTAAAAAGAATTTGGTCACCGGTGACCGCTGGCGAACATCCAGAAGGACGACATTGCCGCAACGTGTTTCCGCAGCGAGTCTGGCTAATGAAATGGCCGCGCTTAATGCCGGGTCTTGAATAATTTCTTCCATGGTAGGGATCCACCTGTTAAAAGTCCGGGCAGAAGTGTCCGGGGTAAGTTCGGTGTCACCCACAGGCAACCTGCCATTGGCATACAGTTTCGCCGAAACCGCCCTGCGATGCCAGTACATGATAAGAAATCGGGCGGTTTTTTAAAAATCCCCTTCGGCAGCTTTTGTCAGCCGCCCCCGTTGGTCAGATGGGAATAAATCCATCGATTGGCCGACCCGCCATTTTTCGCTATATATCAGAGGGACCTTTGCAGTCACCGTCTGGCCGCCCATACGCTATCCGCAAAATTCCATAAACACGTAAAACAGGATTTGGCATTGGCCATGGAATATTGTAAACTTCCTCTTCCGGGCGATTTGTGACCGATCGGCAGAGCCGATCGGCCCTGTATCCGGAGAAGTTTCATCAGGCGGATCGATCGGTTGCATCGGGCAATCGTTGGTCCCCTGTTGCCAATTGGCCATTCAGGATTGGCCTGTCCGTTAATTCCTTGGTTTGGGGCCGATTGGCAGTGACCGCCCCCCGGAGCAAGATACGGCTGGATCGGCGAGTTTGTAAATGCCGACTTCTGAATCCTGCCGGTTAAGGCAATAGTTGTAAACCCCGCAATGTGCAATATTTAGAGGATATTCATGACAGCAAAGCATGGCCGTACACACCTTTTCACCAGTGAATCCGTTTCCATGGGCCACCCGGATAAGGTAGCGGATCAGATTTCCGATGCGGTTCTGGATTCACTTCTGGCCGTGGACCCACATGCCCGTGTGGCCTGCGAAACACTGGTTACGACAGGTCTTGTGGTACTTGCCGGAGAAGTAACGGTTCACAACGCCCAGGCCATTAACGCATTGAACAATGCCGAAGACACGGCCCGCAAGACCATTGCGGAAATTGGCTATGACGATCCGCTTACCGGATTTGATTATCGCAGCTGCGCGGTCTTGCGTTCGCTGCACAGCCAGTCGGCGGATATTTCCCGCGGCGTAACCGAATCCGCGCAGCATGAACAAGGCGCTGGCGACCAGGGCATTATGTTCGGATTTGCCTGTACGGAAACCGCATCCCTGATGCCACTGCCGATTTATTTAAGCCACCGACTGGTTGAAAAACATGCGGAACTGCGGCAGAACAAAGCCATCCGCTGGCTGCGCCCGGATGCCAAAAGTCAGGTGACGGTGGAATATCGGGGACGCCGACCAGTAAAAATTCATACCGTCGTGTTTTCCACCCAGCATACCGAAGAAGCGGTTGATATTCGATCTGACAGCTTTGCCGATGCGGCCCGTATGGAAATAATTGAAAAAATCGTCAAGCCGGTCATCATGGCCGAATGCCCGGATTTGTGGAATGAAAAGACCATTTTCCACATTAATCCGACTGGAAAATTCCTTATTGGTGGTCCGCATGGCGACTCCGGTCTGACTGGCCGCAAGATTATTGTAGACACCTACGGCGGACGCGGATGCCATGGCGGCGGAGCATTCTCCGGCAAGGACCCGTCCAAGGTGGACCGCTCGGCCAGCTATATGGCCCGTTATGTGGCAAAAAATGTGGTCGCGGCCGGCCTGGCGACAGCTTGCGAAGTGCAGCTCGGTTATGCCATTGGCGTGGCCGAACCGGTTAGCGTTCTGGTGGATACGGAAGGCACCAGTGTGGTGGATGAAGATATCATCAGCGATTTAGTGCGAAAGGTATTCCCCTTAAAACCGCGGGGAATTATTGAACATCTCAAATTGCTTCGGCCCATTTACGGCCAAACCGCCCGCCATGGTCACTTTGGACGCGAATTGCCCGACTTTACCTGGGAAAAAACTGACAAAGCCGCCGAATTGGCGGACTTGGCCGGCATTAAAGGGAACGAACAAGCTTTCGCCGCAGCGAACTGACCCGGCATTCGCCCAACGCCACGCCAAGGCTCCGTCAAAACAACGTATTTGACTTTTGCGAATAAGTTGCGCGTTGGCGTGTTGATGTTACCCTCCGATTGTTGTACACTATGCGGCTCGATTGAAACGGGCCAGATGTGGTGATGAATTGCACCGCATTGGAAGAATTTATTTTTTTTGACAGAGGTTTGTCATGGCACATAAAAAAGGTCAAGGTTCCACCCGCAACGGACGGGACAGCAATCCGCAATATCTGGGGATTAAGGCCTATGCCGGGGAACATGTGACAACCGGTTCGATCATTGTACGGCAGCGCGGAACAAAATTCCGCGCGGGTAAAAATGTCGGCCTGGGCCGTGATGACAGCCTGTTTGCACTATCCGACGGGCTTGTGCATTTTGCCGCCAACCGTAAAGTTTCAGTTGAGCCTGAAGCGGCCGCAACTTCCGCCGGCTAATTCTTCAAACCTCGGCATTACCAATCACTTACTGTCGGCCTTCACGGGTCCGGATCGGGAATTCCGATTCGGACCCGTGAAGTGCTGGCATTGTATCCCTAATTCGCTGACATTAATTGCCCGACTGCCATTCGCCCCTTCCACCGGCACCTGCCAGCCTGCGCCCCGGTTGGGAATGCCACTGTCGACGGCAGACTATCGCACCGACAGCCCACAATGATTATCATGCTCTGGTCGTTACCATTTATTCTTCGTTGGGCTTTTTGCCGGGGGAAATGCAAATGTCGGCAGCCAGGTGGAAGCAATTCGGATACAAGCGGATTCAAGCGGCGGTTACCGGCGTGCGCCATGCCGGAGCCTTGGCGCTATTGGCCGCGAGAGTAATCCTACTGGCGGCCTGCGGTTTGGCCGGTCCATTGGGAGGAATTTTTGCGGCTACGCCAAATACCCTCTCATCAAAGTCCGAGCCGAAGGTGTTGCCGCCAACGGTCAAAATCGCGGCAATACTGCAAACCCGCGGTGTGATCCTGTCGCGATTCAAGACGCCCTATATTGACGCTCTTAACACCCGCCTGGGGCTGCGCATTGTGCTGGCGGTCAGAGGAACCGAATTTGTGCGGCCTGCGGGAACTTCGAATGTTCATCTTTATGCCGCAGGGCTGGATGGCGGCGGCCGACTGCGGCTGCTTTCACCCATCGGCCCGGCTGCTGAAAAAATTAACCAGCCGCTATATGCAACGATGAAACAGGAAGGTGCCATCGGCTTTCCGGTGATTCTTCGTTTTGCACCAACTCCGCTGACCGCCAAAC
>JAJZEY010000329.1:0-10947 GCA_021805585.1 Planctomycetota bacterium | reverse complement strand
GTATGGAGGGCAGGTTAAAACAGTCCGGATTCCCGATATCGCCGCGGGAATCGGCAAAACGCTTGAAAACCCGATGCTGAAGGCCTGGCGGATTCAGATCAGCATTCTTCCGTTGCAAACAACGAATAATCGAACGTTTCTAGCGGTACTTTTGCGCGGGCCGCCGGATTGCTTCAAGTCGTTGCGGATCTTGCGGGGCAAGGTATTGGAATCGCCCGGATATTTCTCCACGCTGCTGGCCAATGGAGCCACCCGCATTACAGTTCCCTTGAAGCGGCCGCCGACGGCGGGAACGTCTTTGGAATTAAAATTGATGGTCGGCCAAAAAAAGCAGATCGTGCATTTTCATTTTTCGCATGTTGCCTTGCCCTGAGAGCCTGACGGTTTGTGCATTGGAAAAACTCAGGAACGATGGATGGCTCCATTTAAACCATTTTGCACGCGGTAATCTTCATTGGTCAACGCGGACTCTTGCGATATGATACTGACCTGATAGCGGGATTGCCCGCTGAATTTACCGGGCTGCGGCCCAAAAACCAGGAGCTGAATTATTATGGCGGAAACGACCCAAGCGATGGCAACCCGCATTCGGATGGAAACGGACCAGGGGATTATGGAACTGGAACTCTGGCCGGATGTGGCCCCGAAAACCGTGGAAAACTTTCTGACTCTTTCGGATAAAGGCTTTTACAACGGACTGGGATTCCACCGGCTGATTCCGGGCTTTATGATTCAGGGCGGGTGCCCCCAGGGCACGGGCACCGGCGGTCCGGGCTATAAAATAAAAGCTGAATTCAGCAAAAGAAAGCACTTGCGCGGCGTCATCAGCATGGCGCGATCAATGGATGTGGATTCCGCCGGTTCGCAGTTTTTTATCATGCACGCGGATTCTCCGCATCTGGACGGCCAGTATACCTGTTTTGGTCAGGTGACTTCGGGGCTTGAAGTCATTGATAAAATTGTGTCGGTGCCGCGCCGTCCGGGAACAGATTCGCCCGTGCAACCGCCCAAGATCAAGACAATAACGCGGCTGTAATTCCGCCAGAAGGCCGGCGGAAGTTGCCGGCGGGTATTACCGCGGTTGATCCGGAAAGCGCCATGCCTGCAACATATCGACTCTTAAGCGTGCTGATGCCGATATTTAACGAATCGCGCACGCTGCGGACGATTATCGCACGGGTTCTTTCCGCGCCCAGTCCGCTGCCCATCGAATTGATCTGCGTGGACGATGCCAGCGGCGACGATACGTGGCGCATCCTTCAGGAACTCGCCGCACAGGACAGTCGGATTCGAGTGTTTCAGCACCAGGCCAATCAGGGGAAGGCCGCGACGATTCGTACCGCCATCGCACACATGACCGGCGATATCGCCTTAATTCAGGATGCGGACCTTGAATACGACCCGCGCGATTACGCGGCCCTTCTTGCCCCCCTGCTGGAAGGCAAGGCGGACGCGGTATTCGGATCGCGATTCGTATTTTCCGGTCAGCGACGTGTGTTGCGATTCTGGCATGCAACCGCCAACCGGGTTCTGACCGACATCACCAACATGATGCTGGACCTGAATCTGACCGACATGGAAACATGCTACAAAGCGATTCGCGCCGATATTTTCCGTCAGCTTCCGCTTAAAGCCGAACGTTTCGGCATTGAACCGGAAATTACCGCACGGCTGGCCCAGTGGAATATCCGAATTTATGAAGTCCCCATCAGTTACCATGGACGCACGGTGGCCGAAGGAAAAAAAATCGGCCTGAAGGATGCGTTTGAGGCGATATGGACATTGGCCAAATGCTGCTGGTGGGACCATCGCTTCACCACCCATGATGGATATTATCTGCTGGCGAATTTGCGGAAGCGCAAAAAAATAAACCGCTGGATATTGTCGCAGTTTGAGCGGTACATTGGCGCTCGCGTACTGGAAACCGGATGCGGGATTGGAAATTTTGCCGAGCAGTTGCTGCACAAGCCGCGACTGGTCTGTATTGATACCGATGCGTTTTACGCCGAAATGACCAGCCGTCGTTTCGGGCAACTGGAAAATGTGCGGGTCATTCAGGGGGAATTGCTTGCCCCGGAGAATCTCCAGATTCTGGCGGCTGAACGCCTGGACAGCATCATTTGCCACAATGTTCTGGAACACCTGCCCGATGACCAGACCGCGCTGCCGGCGCTGGCGAAAATACTGGCCCCCGGAGGCTATCTGGTGGCGCTGGCACCGGCACATCAGCGTCTGATGAGCCGGTTTGATGAAAAGCTGGGGCATTTGAGGCGTTATGATCCTGATCGGCTAAGGAATCTGCTTTCCGCCGCGGGCCTCGAAGTGGTTTCAATAAAAGATTTTAACCGGCTGGGTGCTTTGGGCTGGTGCCTCAACGGAATTTTGGGGCGATATTCAATTTCACCGGGCCAACTCGGCTGGTTCCAACACCTGCTGCCTGTGGCCAGACTGATGGAAACCACGCGAATCGGCCCTGGCCTTAGCCTCGTGGCTATCGGACGCAAGCCTTTGGGTTCCCCGGCCGACATAACAACCGAAGCCACGCCGCATTAACATTGGCTGATTCGAATCGGTCATTTAAGGCTCATGGCGGTTTTTGCAAGGGTTTAAAATGCTGGCGGTCCTGCCATTTCTAATACTGATATTGGTCGCAAAGCGATCCGCCGACTTATCCGGTGACTTGGCCAGCCGGCGCGAGGCATTACTGGTAGGGGCACTGTTTTGCGCAATCTGGTCCGCCGTGGGAAGCGAATTATTAAGTCTGCTCGGGGAAATTCGGTTCTGGCCCGTGTTGCTGTGGTGGCTGCTTCCATTGTTATGCTATTGCCTGACCAAAACACATTCGAAGCAATCTGGCAACACACCGCCGGGGTCCTCGGCAAAAAGCCCGGACAGCGCGGCAATTGCCCCATTAAGATTAACCTGGCGCGGCAAAAGTGCCTTAGCTGTGGCCGCAATCATCATGACCTACGCCCTGGGCGGCGCGCTGTTAAGCCCGCCGAACAATTTTGATTCGCTGGCCTATCACATGCCGCGGATTATTTTCTGGATGCAACAACACAGTCTGGCCAACTACCCGACTTCCGATCCCCTGCAACTCTGCATGCCGCCGGGGCTGGAAATGATCGGCCTGCAACTGATGGTTCTGGCCCACGGCAACGACTGGGCGATCAATCTGATTGGCTGGCTGACCGCATTATTCCTGGGCTTTGCCGCAAGTCTCATTTGCCGGGAACTCGGCGGCAACAAGGATTCCGAAGCGCTGTGCGGGCTGATGGTGGTATCCATGCCGATGGTGTTTTGCTCGGCAAGCACATTTACACCGGAAATTCTGGAGGCGTTGTGGACCACCTTCGCAGCGCTCCTGCTGTTGCGGATCAGTCGGACCCGGCGCTGCAAACCGTTTACATTTTTGTGTCTGGCCGGGGCCATTTCACTGATGCCGCTGACGCATGGTACGGGTTACCTGTTCGGCGTGCCGATTGCGATATTTGCGGCGGTGGCGTTTTGGCGCACCAACCGGCGGAGAACCATACCCTGGCTGGTCTTCATTGCGATTGCGGTAACGGTGATTAATTCCGGATACTTCGTTCGCAATGTGCAACAATTTGGCGATCCATTGGGCCCTCTTCATTCAAAAGATCCCCGACTGGTACTATTGAACGGCGAATTTAATATTCAAACCATTCCGGTCAATATTCTGCGAACCACGGCATCCATGCTTTCCGGTCCGAGCCATTTAATGAATATCGGAGTGGACAAGATCATTTTTGAAATCGCCGGCTTTTTGCATCTGGATATTCAAAATCCGCAAACCATGTATGTCTATCCGGGGGTGCGGATATATTTTGACGGCGCCACCTATCACGCGGGAAATGAAGATCGTGTGGGCTGGCCTTTTCAGATGCTTCTGTTTTTGCTTATTCCGCCGGGGCTGTTACTTTTGCGTGACAAATCAAGCAGCGCTGTATGCTGGAAATTTCTGCTGGTGCCCGCCGGATGTCTGATTATGGCGGCGGCATTCCTGCGGTGGCAGGCCATTGCAACCCACCTGCTGCCGACGATTCCGGCTCTGGCAGCGCCGGTAGCGGCAATTGTCTTAAACGGCAAATTATTCCGCTGGACGACGCCATTGGTTCTCGTTGGCTTGTTCGCGTGGCTTGTGCCCACCATGCTGCTTTTTCCGCGCACTCTGGTGGGCAGCCAGGGCGTCGAATTTCATTCGCGCGATTACCTGTTATGTCGAGACAACGATCAACCCACGCGAAATGTCGAACAGATTTGTAACTATTTGCGGGCAATGAAGCATCCGCCACGGATCATCGGACTGCATATCCGCGGCTACATGCCCTATACCTACGCCCTCCTATCATCGCTTTTACGCAGCCTTCCTGAAAAGCCGGTATTTGTCAGCTTTAATGCACCGTATCCCGTTAAAGGGAAGCCGGAGGCGGACCCTGATGTCATTATTGCCCATGTCGGACCAAAAACCATGACGCATAAAGATACGGGAACGGTTTACATATGCGCTCGCCGATTCGGTTTTCTCCCGATTGCAGTTTATGAAAAGCGGTCGGCAGCAGCCCGGAGCAATTCCACCCAACCGGCGGTAAAACCCGCTCGTGTCAAGGGCACCCCGGCCACGCATCCAAATTAACGTGAACCAACATTTACTTCCGATGACTGATGCCGGATTAAACACCCCTTTGCGGACAAAGCCGACAGGCCACTGCCGCCGCTGGTCCAAATACGCAACCCGCACACTTCGGTTTACGGGCTGCGCACACGCGACGGCCATGGAATATCAGCAAATGGCTTAAGAGCGTCCAATCCATCTGATCTATAAGGCGCATCAGGTCCTGTTCGACTTTTTCCGGATCTTTATGCCGGGTAAGGTCCATGCGCCGCGCCAACCGGCCGACATGCGTATCGACTACAACGCCCACATTTTTATTAAAGGCGTTTCCCAACACGACATTTGCGGTCTTTCGCCCCACACCACGCAACTGTGTCAGTTCGTCCATAGTTTGCGGCACAGCGCCGGCATATTCTTCGGTAATCCGCCGGGCAGTTGCCTGAATGGCTTTCGCCTTGGACCGGAAAAAGCCAGTGGAACGAATGATGGCTTCAATGTCCGTAATATCCGCCCGGGCCAGCGAACGCGCATCCGGAAAGCGGGCAAACAGGACCGGGGTCACCTGATTTACCCGGTCGTCCGTGCATTGTGCCGAAAGAATGGTGGCAATTAACAACTGTAATGGATTCTCATGTTTCAGGGCGCAATGGGCATTCGGGTATAGCATTTTCAGTTGTCCAACAATCCGGCCGGCCCGTTTTCTTTTCTGGATAAAAGCTTCCTTCGCCATTCTTGCTCCTGAATTCGGCGATCATTGGGTGCCCGCAACGCGGCGGGGCTATCCGTGCTTTGCCGGAGCTTCGCCTGGCGTTCCGGTTATCGCGCGGATATAGGCCTTGCGTGTCGGGTAATGGATGCACCAGGCGGAAACAACCAGCAGCGACAGCAACAGAACAATTTCAACGACGCCATCGTGCTCGGCGGCCAGATGATACTGGTTAAAAAGCTTTTCATGAACCTTGGCCGCCGCCGGCTGATTGGCCAGGCTGGCCAACCATTGGCTGTGCTGGGCGAAAACCCGCGGTGCGACAAAAAACAGATCGTGCAGCGTAACTGCCGCCAACAGCACAATGACCAATAGACGCAGCCAGACTCCGATATTCCACAAATGCAAATGGAGCAGCATCTGCGCGATGGCGGTACCGGTGATTAATCCCAGGCAGACAAGCTCAATCCAATAGAAAATACGCAGGATATTTCCAAATACCAGCCCGGCCAGTTCCCGCGATTGATCCAGTTGTGGATTCATGCCCGCAACCTGAACATGGGCATGGGCAATTGTGGTGAACAGCTCGGCGGCCACCACCGGACCAAGCACAACCAGCCCCCCAAACCATGTGCTGACACCCAGCCAGAAAAACACCTGCGTCAATCGAAAGGAAAAGATGGCAATCTCCTTGGCGACAGCGGCTTATCAGGCCCAGCCGAAATTCCGCCCGGTGCCGGGACCGCCAGCCGCCGGCGCGGTGCCGATCCGCCAAATGCCACAATCCGGCGAATGAACCCGACCGTCACGCGAAGAACTCGGTCATGGTCGGATCCGCGGCATCGGTCGCCTGAATACCACGGCCATTGGCCGCCAGATGACGCAGGATATGAAACACGGTTTCGGCCTCATCCGCCACACCCAGAGCCTGGGCAATGGCATCCGCCGTGCCCCGCCCGCCGGATTTCAGATGCCCCATGACTCTGGCCTGAAGTGCGACCACGGCGGTGGCCGCCTTTTTACCCGCTTCCACCCCCGGCTGATGGTAGGCATTAATGTTCACAAGTTCCGCATACAACCCCACGGCACGTTCAAACAGCGCCAGCAGAACGCCTATGGTCCGGGGTGAAACATCATCCACGGTAATCGTCATGCTTTCGCGGCCATTTTCAAACAAGGCCCGCCGCGTGCCCTGGAAAAATCCATTCAGATAATCGCCGCTGGTAATGCCGGGTTCAACTTCCAGTTCCGCCGCACCGCGCCCGGTTTTCAGACTTGCGGCATCGCCAAGCACGGCGATAAAGGTAGCAAAGAAATTATTGACGCCTTCGCGCAGCTGCTGCACATACGCATGCTGATCGGTGGAGCCTTTGTTGCCATACACGGCGATTCCCTGGTGCACAACCTGGCCTGCACGGTCCAGTTCTTTGCCCAAAGATTCCATGACAAGCTGCTGAAGATATTTACTTAACAATGCCAGTCGATCTTTATAGGGCAATACGACCATATCTTTGGCACCACGTCCCTGCCCGGCGTGATACCACATGAGAGCCATTAAGGCCGCCGGGTTTTTCTTTATGTCGGGACGACGGGTAAGAGCATCGGTATCCCGCGCACCTTTCAGCATGCCGTCAATGTTTATGCCACAGATAGCCGCCGGCACAAGCCCAACCGCGGATAGTTCGCTGGTTCGCCCCCCCACCCAATCCCACATGGGAAAGCGTTTAAGCCAATTCTGTGATTCGGCGGTTTTATCAAGTTCGCTTCCCTGCCCGGTGACGGCGAGAGCATGTTCTGAAAAATTCAAACCCATCGCCTTGTAGGCCGCCGCGGCAATCAACATGCCGTTGCGGGTTTCCTTGGTACCGCCCGACTTGCTTATCACAACCGTCAGCGTACGCGAAAGGTCTCGCCCTATGGTCTGCAACACCTTTTCCATGCCGTCGGGATCGGTGTTGTCAAAAAAGTGAATTTTCATGCGGTCTTTGGCCACACCCAAAGCCTCGGCCACAAATTGCGGTCCAAGCGCCGATCCGCCGATGCCGATGACCAGAAGATCGGAAAATCTCCTTTCATTGGCAGCGCGTACGGTGCCGCGACGAACATCCGCGGCAAACGCCTTAATATCCGCAACCGTCCGGGTAATCATTTGGGAAAGTTCCGGATTGGGCGCTTTTTCAGGACTGCGCAGCCAATAGTGGCCGACCATTCGCTTTTCATCCGGATTGGCAATCGCACCGGCTTCAAGCTGTTCCATGGCGGCAAATGCCTGCTTCATAGCCGGCATCATGTCCTTCAGGAACGTTTCGGGAAAATTCATGCGGCTGATATCCAGCGTAAGCCCGATCCGCGGGCAGACACACAGATGCTGTTTATATTTTGTCCAAAGTTCAGCGTTGGTCATAGGTCGTATCCTTACAAACTAACACGCCGCCAAGCGGCTGACGCCTGATATTGTAGCCATTTTTTTGGTCGCGGTCTGCCGTGCATTTATTTTCCCGAATCCGGCGACATCTTCCGAGGCGGACCCGCGGAGCCTCTTTTTTCAGAGGGCCGCACGCATCAGACCATTCCCACCGGACAGAGCACCTGGGCGGTGCGCGCGGGCAGATAAATCTGCACGCTTTGCCCGCGGCCATACATTTCCACCTGCTGCCATGGATAAATCTGGCCGGTTTTCACACGATTGAATCCGCCGAATTCCGGCGAATCGGTCTGCAGCACCACGCGGTAGTCGGAAGGGTCGGGCACCGGTATGCGCAAATCCACAAAACTTTCGGTCGGATGAAAATTAAATATAAAGACCAACGGGCCGCGGCGATAAGCCAACTGCCGGGTATCTTCATGAACCAGAATCTGTTCAATAAACGGGTCGGATAAAAGATTGAATTTTTCGTCCAGCAGCTGCATGGCCCGATCAAATTCCCGCAGACCGCCATAACGCAGGTCGTCGCGATCCGCCAGCGACCACTGACGCCGGGCATAATGGTACGAATTATTATTTCCGGGGCGCGGAAAATCGATCCATTCCGGATGGCCGAATTCATTGCCCATAAAGTTCAGGTAGCCCTCGCCGGCCAGAGAAAAGGTCATAAGCCGGATCATTTTATGCAGGGCAATTCCCCGCTCCACCACAATGCTGTGGGCGAATTTGCTCATATTCTCATACATTTCCTTATCCATAAGCCAGAACGCCAGCGTCTTGTCGCCAACCATCGCCTGGTCGTGGCTTTCGGCATATCCGATATGCTTTTCGCCATGCCGGCGGTTCATCAGAGTCTGATACAGGCCGGAGAGATTCCATTCTTGATCCCGCTGTTCCTTAAGCAGTTTAATCCAATAATCCGGGACGCCCATCGCCAATCGGTAGTCGAATCCCATTCCACCCCGCCCAACGGGTACCGCCATGCCCGGCATGCCGGAAACATCTTCGGCAATTGTAATCGCATCGGGTTTAAGGGAATGAACAAGCTGATTTGCCAGCCGCAGATACACCACCGCGTCTTCATCCACATTCGGACCAAAATAACTGTCATAACTGGTGAACTTTGCGCCCAGACCATGATCCAGGTACAACATGCTGGTTACGCCATCAAAGCGGAAGCCGTCAAAGCGGAATTCCTCCAGCCAGAACCGCAGATTTCCCAGCAGGAAGCGCTGCACCTCGAAAACGCGATAATCAAAACAGAGCGAGTCCCAGGCGATATGCTCGCCGCGCGCGCCGGCGTGAAAATATTGATGATCGGTACCGTCAAAATGATTAAGCCCTTCCTGCATATTTTTTACCGCATGGCTGTGCACGACATCCAAAAGCACAATCAGCCCCATGCCGTGCGCGGCGTCAATAAGCTGTTGCAGTTCTTCCGGCGTGCCAAACCGCGAAGATACGGCATAAAAACTGCTCACGTGGTAGCCGAACGAGCCATAATAGGGATGCTCCATAACAGCCATCAGCTGAATCGCGTTGTAATGCAGATCGCGCACGCGCGGCAGAATATTCTGCGTAAACTGCGCGAACGTTCCCACGCCGCCGTGTTCCTGCGCCATACCCACGTGGGCCTCGTAAATGCGCAGTCCGCCATGCCGATCTTGCCGCGTAGGCGAGGGACTCCTGAAGATATACGGCGTTTGAGGATTCCAATATTGACCGACAAATTCCGGAGATCCCGGACGCTGTACCACACGTCGAATGTAGGCGGGAATTCTATCCATGCCACCGGATGCGGAAATCACATGTACCTTCAACAAACCGCCGTGGACAAGTCGGCTCGCGTACGGTTCATCCGGTAGAAAAATGGTCCAGACGCCATATTCATCGCGCGTCAGCGGATTGGCGCTTCGGTCCCAACCATTAAAGTCTCCGAACAGGCTTAAAGCGGTCGCTCCGGGTGCCCATTCCCGATACCAGAGTCCCGCGGTGCGGTTATTTTCGCCGCGATTAAATCCAAAATATTTGTATCCGGTGCTGACATTGCCCAGCAGACCACCGGCCATTTCCAGCCGCCGGCAAGCGTCCACAAACATCCGCTGGCGTCGGTTAAGTTGATCCGTGTACGGCTTTAACCATGGATCAGCATGAATAATGTCCAGATCCTGCGGAGCCGATGCCGTTACTTTTGTCGATTTGGCCATTCTCATCTCACTTAAGTCTGATTTGTCCGCCGCCGCGCCCGTCGGGTGCGCGGGAGTCACACCACCAGCATATTACCGGAAAATCATAAAGTATGCCGCGTATCTTATTTTGGGAATCCAAGATGAAAGCCCGGCAAACGCCGGAATATTCGTCCAATCGTTGCGGAAAATGACTTTCGGTTAAAATGGCCGTCTATGAGTTCCATCGATCTTTCGCGCGACCACCCCATACCCTCTGCCGTTCAGGCATGGCTTGCCATGCTGGCCACGGATATCGCGGCGCGCAAACGCGATCACCTTTGGCGACGACTTCCGGTGGTCGGCAATGCCCAGGGGCCTCGCATGACGATTGATTCACGCAGCTACCTGCAATTCTGCACCAATAATTATCTGGGACTTGCCGCCGACGAACGTGTGATGGATGCGGCCCGCACCGCAATAAGCCGTTACGGCTTTGGTGCCGGCGCATCGCGCCTGGTGGCGGGGTCAATGGAGTCGCACCATGCACTTGAGGCGGCATTGTCCACGTTCAAGCAGACTCAGGCCACCCTGCTGTTCGCAAGCGGTTATACCGCTAATCTTGCGGTGCTCACCACATTTGCCGGTCCGGGCGACCGCATTGTCTCCGATAAGCTCAACCATGCCAGCCTGCTGGATGCCGCCCACTACAGCGGTGCGGAACATCGGGTTTTTCCGCATCTGAATTATCGCCGCGCCGCGGCATTGCTGGCAAAGGCCGCCCGTTGCAAAGACGCGCCAACCAAAACGGATGACACCTCCGAACCAAAGAGTTCCGCAGGCACCACGGACGCCGCGTGTCCTCCAGCCGACGGCTTTCCCCATGCGCACGCAAAACAATTTGTGGTATCCGATACCGTATTTTCCATGGATGGCGACCTCGCCGACCTGCCCGAATTGTGCGCCGTGGCGCGCCATACCGGCTCGCTGGTTGTGCTGGATGAAGCTCATGCCA
>JAJZEY010000113.1 GCA_021805585.1 Planctomycetota bacterium | reverse complement strand
ACAATGATTCTAAGACTTTTTCCCGATTGCGCCAGGCGCTTAACCAGGCGAAGCATCCACTGCATTATCTGGCCATTCCCCCCAGTATGTTCGCGACAGTGGCGGACGGTTTGGCCAAATCAAGCTGTCAAAAAGGTTCGCGGATTGTAGTTGAAAAGCCCTTTGGCCGGAATCTTGAGTCGGCGCGCCTGTTGAATGCCACTCTGGAGCGGTATTTTCCGGAAACCGCTATTTTTAGAATTGACCATTATCTTGGCAAGGAACCTGTGCAGAGTCTGCTTTATTCGCGTTTTGCCAATTCCATGTTTGAGCCGCTCTGGAATCGTGATCGAATTGAATCGGTCCAGATCACCATGGCGGAAAAGTTCGGCGTGCAGGGACGCGGCAAGTTTTATGAGGAAGCCGGTGCCATCCGCGATGTGCTGCAAAACCATATTCTTCAGCTTGTGGCGTGTCTGGCCATGGAGCCACCCGCCGGTATGGGCGAGCCGCTGCGCGATGAACGCGCCAAGGCTCTTTCGATGGTGCGGACCTTATCGCCTGAAGATGTCGTTCGTGGCCAGTTTGTGGGGTACCAAAACGAGGCTGGCGTTGCCACTGATTCCAAGGTTGAAACATTTGCCGCGGTGCGATTATGGATTGACAGTTGGCGCTGGGCCGGTGTTCCATTTTATATTCGAACCGGCAAATGCCTGCCCATTTCCTGCACTGAAATTATGATTAAATTCAAAAGACCGCCGCAACATGTATTCGGTGAAGCTATGGACGGACATCCCAATCACATTCGGTTCCGCTTAAGTCCCCAGGTGGTTATCGCACTGGGGGCGCGGGTAAAAAAGCCGGGTGGCACCATGGTCGGAACGGATGTTGAATTAATCGCCCAGCGGCAAACCCGCGATGAAATGCCCGCTTATGAAAAGCTGCTGGTTGATGCGGTCAACGGCACTTCGGAATTCTTCGCGCGGGAGGATCAGGTGGAGGAAGCATGGCGAATTGTTGACCCGATCCTGGGCGACGCGACTCCCATATATGCATATGAACCCAATTCCTGGGGGCCCGCCGAGGCCCGTGCATTTATTCCCACCCTCGAAGGCTGGCACGACCCGTGTGATGAACCGACGCCCGTTCAGGATTAGATCGTCAAATCCGCTCACAAGTTCCACCAGGGCCGCCTTTTCCCTGATGGGGCAAATCTTTTTCTCGAAGCGTCCCATGTTGAGGCGATTAGAAGGGCCTGGAACAAACGCCCGTGGCGGTTGGCGATACTGTTTCGGTTTCGATTTGACCGCTCAATGGGCGTATCGTGTCCGTTCGCCGGAATAATCAAGAGACCCGTTTCCGAGCTGCTTGGAGCGGTTACGTCTACATCGCGGCGCATGCGATGGTATACTGTGCCGGCAGGTTTATGAGATATGCGATGAGTCAGGATTAGCTTTCTTCAGGTGCGTTATCCATGCAGGTAAATTTACCCAGGCAACATCCATCGTCCCCCATCGGCCCGCCCGCCTTGGCGGTCAAAAGCCGCAGACGCCATGACTTGGGTCAGTTCTTCACGGCCGATCCGGTGGCGGATTTTATGGCGTCGCTTTTTCAGTCCTGTTTCTCAATATGTTGCAGCTTTGGCCAAACAAAATCTAATTCCGGATTCCTCAAAATTCAGGCACGCCGGACCTGTACGCTGCAATCTCGTGGTGTTTTCGCAGTGATACCTGTCTTCCACACTGCCGCCGCCCCGATTTATCCTTTAAGTGCTTCAATTGTGCGCTGCGCGTCGATCAACGTGGGGGCCAGCGCCAGGTGTTCCAGCAGAATATTCTGCCGTGATGTGCACGGAAATGCCACATCCGCCGCAGCCGAAAGTTTTGCCAGACCAAGTGCCTTAAAAATAATGTCGGACAGTTCCGCAACGCCCGCAAGCTCCGGCGCGCAGAGTCGCACCGCGGGCAGATGGGGAAATTCAACCAGCGGATTCCACTGTGCGGCCAGATCGGCTTTGGTGGCTACCAGAATAAGCGGTTGGCTGCGATCCGGTTTGTCCGCCAACCGGTTTAATATGGCCGCGGTTTGTGGCTCCAGCAGGCAGGACTGGTCCGCCAGAAATAGCAGAATATCCGCGCCGGCAAGCTGTTCGGCCGTGCGTTCAATAGATATTGACTCCAGCGCGTCCTCCGTCGGCCGGATTCCGGCGGTATCCACCAGACGTACCAGGATGCGCCCCGCACCACTGAAAAGAAACGCCGGCTCGTCCACCCAGTCGCGGGTGGTGCCGGGAATATTGCTGACAATACTTGCCGGGCGGCCCGTAAGGGCATTTAGAAGTGTTGATTTCCCCGCATTGGGTGCCCCGATTATGGCCAGCACGGGCGGCCGCAACAGGTATTGTGACCACGCGGTCTGATCCCGTATCCATTGAGCCTCCACGTTGATCTGATGCAATTGGCGCCCTTCAACGGTGTTGGCCAATAAACGCCGTCGCCATTGATCGGCCCAGTTCGGCAGGCCGCCAATCAATTGCCCCGCAAGCTGATCCACCGCGGCATCGCTTTTTGCGTTACAGAGTTCAAGCCATATTTCTTGCACCAACTGCGATTGGGGCATCCGCGGCTGGGGGTGAATGGGTATGGATTTAAGATAATCTCCATCCATTGTGTCCGCAGCGGAAACCGTCCGTATGCCGATTTCCTGCAAGGCCACCATCGCGCGGGCTGCCACAGCGGTACCACCATGCAGATGAAATTCGATATGGGTTGGACTGTGAAAGACAATCAGGCCGTTATCAAATACCTGTTCATTATGATAAAAATCCGTTCGGGCAATCCGCCCGGGCGTCATGCCCGTTATTTTCGCCAGGTCCCGATGGCATATGTTCCGCAGAGCTTCACCGATTCGCGGTCCGGCAATTGCAATAACTCCCACGGCACCCGAAGCCCGGGCGGTTAACGCCACCGCTACGGTGGCGGAATGTTCCTGTGCAACCTGTGGTTCATCAATGGGCAAGGGGTTTACCATGGCGGCATTACATCCACAAAATCGGGCTGTTGTCCGAACCGCTTAAAGCCTGAACATTTAATTCCGGAAAGCGGCCTTTCAGCCGCGCGGCAACCGACCGCAGCACCGGCTGTTCGCTGGCGGCGTGGCCAAGGCAAATCACCGACAGGCCTACGCCCGCATAATACAACATATCATGATGTTTAAGTTCACCGGTTATCAGGCAGTCTATCTTCCGTGACTTCATGACAGACGCTGGCTCGGTTCCACTGCTTCCCGCAATAATCGCCGCACTTCGCAATGTGTTCCGTGGGTCGCCGATTACCGCAACCGTTTTTAATTTCAGTTGATTGCGGCAATTGCGGGCAACCTGGGCAAGCGTCAGCGGCTGACTGAAATGGGCTATGCGGCCCAAGCCAGGTTCCCCAGGCGGGCTTTCCATGGTCAGAAGATCAAACGCGGGTTCTTCATAAGGATGGCTGGCCCGTAGCGCGGTCACCACCGGTTCCAGATGGCTCCGTGGTACTATTGTTTCAAAGCGTATTTCCGGAACAAATTCCAACTGACCCTTGCGGCCAACGGCCGGCGATGTCGAATCATCCCCGAAAAACGTTCCCGTGCCGGAAGTGCGGAAACTGCACTGCGTGTACCGGCTATTCATGCCTATGTTGCCGCCGCCTGCTT
>JAJZEY010000426.1 GCA_021805585.1 Planctomycetota bacterium | reverse complement strand
CCGTCGTCACAAAAAGGGAAATGGTCTTAACGCTCGGTTACGCCGAGGCCCCAATTATCTATGCAATATTTTCCCTTCCAGATAAAAACGGGCACACCCCGGGACGCGGCCGTTTCACCCTGTTGTTGACCTGCACCGGGTTTCCGCTAATATACGGCTATGAATATGAGGTGTTCCGTGCAGAGACTTCAGCCCGCTTCACGGCGTTCTGATTCCAGATCATCAACCGCGGTCGCGGTGGTGGTTCGTCTCTGCGCTGCCATTCCCGGGCGTGTATAACATGCCCCGGCAAGCCGTTCGGTCGTCATTCGGGCGACATGGGCGAACGCACTTCCCAGCCGCGGCCTGCTCCTGTTGATACTTACAAAAATTAAACGACAATAGACCTGTCGCCAGGGCGACCGGAAGAGGTATATGATGACACGCGTAGAGGTATATGACACCACGCTGCGGGATGGCAGCCAGGGCGAAGGGATATCCTTTTCCATTCAGGATAAACTGCAAATCTGCGCCCGCCTTGATGAACTTGGCGTGGATTTCATTGAAGGTGGCTACCCGCTTTCCAATCCGAAGGATGCCGCATTTTTTGCCGAGGCCGCCGGGCTTACGATGCGTCATGCCAAACTTGTCGCCTTCGGCATGACCCGCCGCCGGGGCGTTAAGCCGGAAGATGATATCGGCTTAAATGCCCTTCGCGACGCGAAAACGGAATATGTGACCGTGGTCGGTAAAACCTGGGACCTGCATGTCACGGAAGTGCTGGGCGTTTCGTTACGCGAAAATCTGGAAATGATCGCCGATTCCGTCCGCTATCTGACCAGCGTGGGCCGCAAGGTCATTTACGATGCCGAACATTTTTTTGATGGTGTGGGTGCCAACCCGGAATATGGGCTGCAAACTATTCAGGCCGCCGCGCAGGCCGGCGCGGTGCTGGTCTGCCTGTGTGATACCAATGGCGGTTCCATGCCCGAACATGTCGTACAGTGGGTGCGGCGTGCCGCGGATTCCGTAAAAATTCCGATAGGCATCCATCCGCACAATGACAGCGGTTTGGCGGTGGCCAATGCCCTGGCCGCCGTACAGGCCGGTGCCGTGCAGGTGCAGGGAACCATGAACGGCATTGGCGAACGCTGCGGCAATGTGGACATCACAACCGTGATCGCCAATTTGCGACTAAAACTGGGTTATGAATGCCTGCTGGCCGATTCCCTGCGGCATTTAACCGAAGCCTCGCGCTTTGTTTATGAAATAGCCAATTTAAACGCCACCACCGGCCAGCCCTTCGTGGGTGCCAGCGCCTTTGCGCATAAGGGCGGCATGCACGTTCACGCGGTCAATAAGCTTGCCAGTTCCTATGAACATGTCGCGCCCGATGCCGTGGGCAACACCCGGCGCATTCTGGTGTCTGAACTTTCCGGAATCAGCAATATTGCCGCCAAAGCGGGCCGTAAATTCAATATTGAACATGACCGTGCCGCGCTTAAGCGCGTGCTTGACCGAGTCACGGATCTGGAATCCGCCGGATATGTGTTTGAGGCGGCGGAAGCCTCTTTTGAGCTTATCCTTCGCAAGGAAATTGGCCGCTGGCGAAAGTTTTTTGATCTGGACCATTACCGCTGCGCTGTTTCCCGACAGGGCCAGGGCAAGGTGGCAACCAAGGCCACGCTGACCCTGCTTGTGGCGGCGCAGGCTATCACCGCCTCAGCTGAGGGCGATGGCCCGGTCAACGCGCTGGATGCCGCATTGCGCAGCGCCCTGGAGCCAACCTATCCAGGCATTAAATCGCTGCATCTGGTGGATTATAAAGTTCGCGTGGTAAACGCCCGCGAAGAAACCGCCGCCAAAGTCCGCGTGGTCATTGAATTCCGTTCGCCGGAGGGCGTATTTGGAACCGTTGGCGTTTCGGAAAATATCATTGAAGCCAGTTGGCAGGCCCTGTGCGATGCCGTGGAATACCGCCTGATTCATGATGTTGAATCCCGCCATGGCACTGCCGCCAACCCGCCGGCCAGCCCCTGAAACCGCGGCCTTTGCCATAGCTGAATATGTGATGAGTAACGGCATTGCCCGGTAGCCCTGTGAATACTCTCAACCAAAGGAAATCCGTGAACCAAAACAACCCCACAAGTAATCCCAAGTCGGAAACGGCACCGGATTTATCTGCCCAATACAACCCACAGGCCGTGGAACAGGATATTTTCGCGCAGTGGATCAAGGCCACCAATGGGTTCCACGCCGTCGCCAACAGTCCCGCACAGAATTCTTTCAGTGTGGTCATTCCGCCGCCCAATGTCACCGGAGCTTTGCACCTGGGCCATGCCATTAACGGCACTATTCAGGATATTCTGGTGCGCTACCACCGCATGCGCGGCGACAACACACTGTGGATGCCGGGCATTGACCACGCCGGCATCGCCACCCAGGCCGTGGTGGAACGGACTATTTTTGAAAAGGAAAAACTCAACCGTCACGACCTTGGCCGTGATGAACTGGTCAAACGAATCTGGGAATGGAAGGACAAATTCGGTGACCGCATTCTTGAACAGCTTAAACGCATGGGCTGTTCCTGTGACTGGCCGCGAACCCGCTTTACATTGGATGATGTATGCGCCCGGGCCGTGCGCGAGGCCTTTTTTAAGCTGTTTAATGATGGTCTGATTTTCCGCGGCTTGCGGCTGGTCAACTGGGATACCCACCTGCAAACCGCCGTGGCGGACGATGAAATTTATTACGAAACCGTTAAAGGCCAGATGACCTCCATTCGCTATCCTATTGCGGACCGGCGTAATGGCGATCCGGAATTTCTGGTGGTGGCCACCACCCGCCCGGAAACCATGCTGGGTGATACGGCCATCGCCGTTCACCCGGAAGACCCGCGTTATAAGTCGCTGATCGGGCGGCAGGTGGAAGTGCCGCTGGTGGGGCGAAAAATTCCGATCATTGCCGATGGCCAACTGGTGGACCCTTCATTCGGCACGGGTGTGGTGAAGGTGACTCCCGCCCACGATCCCAATGACTACGCCACCGGGCAAAGGCATAGTCTGCGGCGGATCAATTTACTGACACCGGACGGCAAGGTGAATGACGCTGGTGCGGGTGAATTTAACGGCCGACGGTATGACTATATCGGCCTGAAATTTGCGACCGAAGCCCGCCGCGCCATTCTGAAGGATTTGGAGGAATTGAGTCTGATTGCCGAGGCCAGGCCGCATGAACATGAAGTGGGGCACAGCGACCGCAGCAAAACCCCCATCGAACCTTATTTAAGCGAACAATGGTTTGTGAAAATGGGTGATGTGGACGGGGGAATCACGTTGGCTAATGGCCGAAAAGTCAGCGGCCTTGCCCAGGCCGCGATGGATGCCGTTGAAAATGGCGGTGTGAAAATAACGCCCGACCGCTACATCCGTGGCTATGTGGATTGGCTGTCGAAAAAGCGCGACTGGTGCATCAGTCGCCAGTTGTGGTGGGGGCACCGAATTCCGGTTTGGACGGCGAGCGGCACGGCGGCCACCTCCGGCGAGATCGCGGATGGACAGGCAGGCAAATCCAATAAGTTTACGGAAGCCCTGGAGAAAATATTCGGCAAGGATAATATTTGCTTCCGCCCATCAAAGCGCCAAGCCATGCCCTGTCTGGAATTTGCACTGCGAACGCAGCAAGCCAATGAAATGATGGC
>JAJZEY010000041.1:1322-3680 GCA_021805585.1 Planctomycetota bacterium | reverse complement strand
AGGGCTGATAGCTTACAACGCCGCTTCCTGCGGTCACGGGCACTGCAATCCAGCATTGCCCGCGGACTGTCGGCGAACTGCGGATGATAACTGGATCAGACCGCACAATGCGGTCTGATCCTTTTTTCTTAGCTATTCCGGCGAACATGCTTTGCATTGGCGCTGGGCCGCTATCACCTCTATATTATTTTCGCAGAAAATCCGCTTTTATCATGAACCTGAAGATCCGCAAGCTTGACCATAGGCGCTAATTTTGACGGGATGCCGATTGTAGTTTAATAACAGGTTCACAACGATACCCACAGATGCTTAGACCGGAATTCTGCGATCAATTTTCCAAATCCCGATGGTGATTGGTCAACCCGCTTATATGGCATATTTATTGGAGATGGCTCGTGCAACAGAATCGTCATCTTGGCTCACTTTTTCCCATCGCACTGCTGGCCGTGGTATCTGCCTCCAGAATTGCGCTGGCGTCAGACGTTCCGATCATCAGCGCACCAACCGGCCTGCAATGGAATCCGACTTTTAACGATACGTTTACAACTACATCGGCCCTGAATGGCTGGACATACGATCTGGGCAACAATGGCGGTTGGGGAAATGGTGAATCGGAGACTTATACCAATTCATCGCAAAACGTTTACGTTTCGGGCGGCAATTTGAACATTCAGGCGATCGGAACAGCCGGCAGCAATGGTACTTCCTACACTTCCGGGCGCATTACCACGCAGAACCTGTTCAGCCAGACTTATGGTCTTTTTGAATTCCGTGCCCAGTTGCCAGCCGGTGCCGGGCTTTGGCCCGCCATCTGGATGATGCCCGCCAATTCGACCTATGGCGCGTGGCCGCAGTCCGGTGAAATGGATGTAATGGAATCCCAGGGCAGCGCCACCGATCAGGTACAGGGAAGCCTGCATTCCGGCTCAAACTCCGGCTATGTGAACACCCAGACGCAGGTGTATTCGCTCCCCTCCGGGCAGACCACCACGGCATGGCACACCTATGATCTTCAATGGAATCCGACACCGAATCCATCCATTCCAGGAACGGAGCAGTTGCAGATGAACTGGTATGTGGATGGTCAATTGTATGAAACGCAAACCGGCGGCTGGACGATACCATCGTCTGCCGCAGCGGGCAATACAAATGCCCCGTTTGATCAACCTTTTTATATCATTATGAATCTGGCTGTGGGTGGCAGCTACACCGGATACCAGACTCCAGGCCCCGGCGCTTATGATATGAAAATAAATTATGTCCGCGCTTATCAGGCCGCGCTACCGACCGTCAGCAACGCTTCTGCGCAAGATAATGTCAATAATTTGTATACCGTTAACAGCAACCTGAATGGGGCCGACGGCGGCACCGGGTTTGGCCAATGGCACGTTCAATATGTTTATACCGGCCCGACCGGTGGCGGCGGTGGTGGTGCTGGATTCATCAGCCCGGTAAATTCCGGCATTGGAGCGGCCACACCCGCCTTTGATATTTATGTCTATCCCGGCTCCGCCGGGGATACCGGACTGAATTCAAACATCACCACCGCCACGCGGTATTTCGGGCATAATCTGGCTCCCGGCCAGACCTTCACCACAGATTTCAATCTGAACAAGGGGCAAACCGCGCCAGGCAATCTGACGCCCGCCACTCCTGCTACTGCCGATTCCAATCTGGGATGGCGCCTCCTGGATGCCGCGGGAAAGACGCTGTTTGCCATGACCACGTTTGGCGGTGGAAAATACTGGTCAACGGATATCCATGGATCCGTCCAGCGCACCGCGATTCTTTATAATTACCGGATGGATGACATTTTTACATTGAAACTGCTTGACGGTGCGGGCGACTACACCCTTGGTGTGACCGGAAATACGGCTACGGGCCAGTCAGTCATTTTTTCCGGCCAAATTGACCTGTCCACTGGCGGTCCGGCGCAAGTACAATATTTCAACAATAATGGCGGCAATGGCAGTGATGTACAATGGAGCCAAATGTCCATTACCGGCACACCCACTCCTGAGCCTGGCACGGCCGCCCTTCTGCTGTCGGCCGGTTCACTGCTGCTGCTGACGCCGCGCATCAGACGTTCAATGACTGTGCGAGCCTGACGCTGCCACAGCAAATGGGGCGACTTATCGCAAACGTTGCACGCATTGGCCTCTGCCGCAGCGCATTTTGAAATTGAAATGGTCAGGTCACAATATTGATCGTACGCCTGTTTGCAATCCTGCGGCTTGCGCATTGACAGTTTGCCATCCTCTGGTAGGTTTGTTCGCTCGCCGCGCATATAAACGTGTCGCTGGCTGGCGATTTTTATCAGGGGTATTCTTAATGGTGAAATCCAAAATAAAATCCCGC
>JAJZEY010000041.1:0-1312 GCA_021805585.1 Planctomycetota bacterium | reverse complement strand
TTCGTAATGGCTAAATCCAGAATGGTAAAATCCCGGACGGCTGAACTCGTGGCAATTCCCAATCGCCCGTCCAAGGCTTCAGCAAAGGTATTTCTGGGGTTGGATATCGGCACATCGGGCACCAAAGCCCTGCTGCTGGCCGAAAGCGGGACGGTTTTTGCCGCCGAATCTCCACATGAACTTCTTACGCCCAAACCCGGATGGACCGAACAAGACCCGGAAAACTGGTGGGTCGCCGCCTTGGCCGCCACCAGAAAAGTGCTGAAAAAGGCGGGCCTGAAGCCATCAGAAATTTCCGCCATCGGCCTTTCCGGACAGATGCACGGAAGCGTGTTTCTGGGTGAAGGGGTCAAACCATTGCGGCCCGCGCTTCTCTGGAACGACCAGCGCACCGGCCAGGAGTGCCGACAAATTACCGAAAAGGCGGGCGGTCGCGACAACCTGATAGAAATGGTGGCCAATCCGGCCCTGACCGGTTTTACTGCGCCCAAAATTCTCTGGTTCATGCGGAATGAACCGGCAAAATTCGCCAAATGCCGCCACATACTTTTGCCTAAAGATTACATCCGCTATCGGCTGACAGGCGAATATATGTCGGAGGTTTCAGACGCATCCGGCACACTTCTGTTAAATGTGCGCCAGCGCTGCTGGCATGACGACCTTATAAGCAAACTTGGCATTGATCGAACGTTGCTGCCGCCGGTGGTGGAGTCACAGGAAATAACCGGCCATATCACACGGATGGTAGCCCGGCAAACCGGTCTGCCCGAGGGTATTCCTGTGGTGGGCGGTGCCGGCGATCAGGCCGCCGGTGCGGTCGGTACCGGTGTGGTGGCGCCGGGGCTGGTTTCGGCCGCCATGGGCACCAGCGGAGTTATTTTTGCGGCCGCCGAATCACCGCGGGTAGATCCGCTGGGGCGTGTGCATACGATGTGCCATGCCATTCCCAATACATGGTGTGTGTTCGGGTGCATGTTGTCTGCGGGCGGGTCGTTTCAATGGCTACGGAATACATTGTATGCTGATGCCATGCGCAAGATCACGGCCAAAGGCGGGGATCCCGGCGAACTGTACATACACCTTGTGGATATGGCGGCACGGGCGCCGGCCGGCGCGGAAAATCTGTTCTTTCTTCCCTATCTTACCGGTGAACGCTGTCCGCATCCGGACGCCAATGCCCGCGGCTGTTTTGTCGGGCTTACTCCGCGGCATGGCGTGGCCCATATTTCCCGGAGCGTGCTGGAGGGCATTACGATGGGAATGCGCGAACAAGTTGAAATATTCCGCTCTATGAATGTGTCAGTAAAACAGG
>JAJZEY010000423.1 GCA_021805585.1 Planctomycetota bacterium | reverse complement strand
AGATATCGCACGGCTCGCCGGCCCGGTCGAACACACGCCGGGGAACGGGTGGCGCTGCAATTGGCGATAGCGCCGCGCGGAACAGGGCCATCATCAGGTCCAGAGCCACGGTGGCCAGATGATCCAACTCTTCCCGTGAAAGCGTGGTGATATGCGTTGATGGATGCACACGGGCGGCAAAAAGAATTTCACATTTCGTCTGATTGCCGATGCCCGCGGCTACATTCTGTTCCAGCAATGCCTGGGAAATGGTTTTACCGCCCGCATGCCGCCGCCGGTAAACCCACTGAGTTTTGGAAAACTGATCGGCAAGTATGTCCGGACCCATTGAGCTGAGCTCCGGATGCCGCAGCAGGCCTTCTGTCAGCAGAATTAAAAACAAGGGACGGCCAGAAAGACAGATGCGCCGTCCGTCCGTCAGGGTCATGCGCAACAGCGGGCGTCGCCCCGGCGTCAGCAACAGCGGCGAAACCGCCGGTGGAACAATGACGGCTGGCGGCGGTGCCAGGGGCGCTCCGGCCATGCCAACGGACCGAAGCAAGGAGGGTCCCGACCCCGCATCCGGCTCTGGAAATTCTATCGACCACCGCCAGCGGCGCAACGGATAGCAGGCCCAGCTTATGCCATGACTGAAATTCCATAACATCCACCGGCCATGG
Organism: Planctomycetota bacterium; assembly: GCA_021805585.1. The sequence continues at coordinate 3,025 of JAJZEY010000423.1, read as the reverse complement.
GAATAGACCCGGCGAATATGCTGTCCGGCGCAATGCTTCAACAGCACATTGGCCTGCCAGCGGTCCGCAGGAACATCAATCCTTGCCACCAGTTGATTAAATAACAACTGATTCAACCGATGTGCCAAGGCTTTGATCTGTGGTCCGTCCATGGTTTTATCCAGTTGTCGCATGTTTCAGGGTACGGCCGATGTCCGCCGGGGAATCACACACATGTATTCCCGCTTTCGTCATGGCGGAAATCTTGCTTTGCGCCGTGCCTTCGCCACCACTTATAATAGCACCCGCATGGCCCATGCGTTTGCCCGGCGGGGCGGTTCGGCCGGCGATAAACCCGATCACCGGCTTGGTGACATGCGTCCGGATAAATTCCGCCGCCTGTTCTTCAGCGGTTCCGCCAATTTCACCTATCATCACGATGGCGTCGGTGGCGTGGTCTTTCTGAAAAAGGGAGATCACTTCAATAAAATCCAGTCCCTTTACCGGATCGCCGCCGATGCCCACACACGTGCTTTGTGACCAGCCAAGCTGACTGGTCTGCCAGACGGCTTCATAAGTCAGCGTACCGGAACGGCTGACAATGCCCACGGCCTTTTTTCCGGCTGTCGGCGGCTGGTGAATGTATCCCGGCATAATGCCGATCTTGCATTGCCCCGGCGTTATGACACCCGGGCAGTTAGGTCCGATAAGACGGACGGAGTCGCCAAAGTCTGCAAGAAATTTTTTCGTGCGAACCATGTCCAGCACCGGAATGCCTTCGGTTATCGCCACAATCAGCTTTATGCCTGCGGCCGCGGCCTCACAAATTGCGTCCGCGGCAAAAGGCGGCGGAACAAATATCATCGTGGCGTCGGCACCGGTGCTTCGCACGGCCTGTTCAACGGTATCAAACACCGGCAGGCCGTTGGCGTCTTTTGTGCCGCCTTTGCCGGGACTTGTGCCACCGACCATTTGCGTGCCGTAATCCAGACACCCTTTGGTATGAAAGGCACCGCCGCCGCTGCCGGTTATTCCCTGGCAGATCACGCGGGTATTTTTATCAACTAAAATGGACATAATGTTTTCTCCGTTAATGCCTAAGCCAGGGTACAGGCAATATTTTGCAATGGTTTGCACTGGTTTTGTATTTAGCGGGTTGCGGCCACAATTTTTTTTGCCGCGTCATTTAAGTCGGTGGCGGTCTGAAGCGTAGGCAGCGAATTCGTGGCACGAGCCAGAATTTCACGGGCCTGTTCCACATTGGTGCCCTCCAGCCGCACCACCACGGGAACGGTGAAGCCGACCTCGCGACCGGCTTGAATCAGGGCTTCGGCGATTAGATCGCAGCGGGCGATCCCGCCGAAAATATTGACCAGAACGCCTTTTACTTTTTTATCCGCCAGCAGAATCCGGAATGCCTCCACGGCGCCTTCGGCTTTAACGCCGCCGCCGACATCCAGAAAATTCGCCGGCGATCCACCATGCAACTGAATCACATCCATGGTGGCCATGGCCAGCCCCGCACCGTTGACCAGACAGGCAATATCTCCGTCGAGCTTGATATAGTTAAGATTGGCCGCCGCAGCGCGAATTTCCAGCGGGTCGGTTTCCGCATCATCTTTCAAGGCGGTAATGTCCGGATGCCGGAACAAGGCATTGTCATCAAACACAACTTTGGCATCTATGGCCAGCAATTTGCCTTCTTTGGTCAGCACCAGCGGATTGATTTCCGCGATGGAACAGTCGTAACGCACGAAAAATGCCGCCAGTTTCAGCAGCATATCCGCGAATACCTGCGCCTGTTTGCCGGAAAAGCCAAGCGCTACCGCGGTATTGCGGGCCTGATAGGACTGGAGGCCCAATGCCGGGTGCAACGGCTCTTTTATAATCGCTTCGGGATGTTCATGGGCGACGGTTTCTATTTCAACGCCGCCCTGGGCGGACGCGATGACGCTGGCGGTGGCTTTGGCCCGGTCCAGCACCAGCCCCACGTAATATTCATGCGCTATGTCCACCGCCCCGGCCACCAGCAGCTTATGGACGGCAATGCCTTCCGGACCGGTCTGCGGGCTGACCATGCGGTTGGCCAGCATGAATTCCGCCGCCGCACGGGCGTCCGCCGCACTGCTGACGAGTTTCACAAACCCGGCTTTGCCGCGGCCGCCCGCAAACACCTGGGCTTTGATCACCTGAACCGCCAAACCATTTTCAACAAAGGCTTTTTCAGCTTCGGCGGCGGTTTGCACCACCCGCGCGGGTGGAACCGCGATGCCCGCGTGTGAAAGCAGGTCACGGGCCTGATATTCATGGATTTTCATTTTGGACGAACTCCGTAGTTACAAAGAAAAGAAAGATAAGGCAAAAGGGGTAAAAATTAAATGGGACGTGAAAAATGTCCGCACCAGAGCAGTCTGAAGACGGTGCTTGGCACAACCAGTGTTGCTGAAACCCAAGGGGTTCTGGTATATAATTTTACGGTCGCCGATGACCACACGTACTTTGTGGAGGGGTTTGGCAGCGCGACCAACGCTGATGGAACAACCGGAAGCTTCGCCCCGCTTGATGCGGTGTGGGTGCATAACAATTGTGCCGACGGCGCGGCGGGTGCGGCTGATGCCGCCAAGCAGGCGGAGGAAGAGGAGCACCATCTGCTGCCGCGCCAGTTTGCCGCCTTTTTCAAGAAAGTTGGCCTTAACATTGAGGAATACACGATCAAGCTTGCCAAGGCATCTCATCGGCTGCGGCCCGGTGGCGTTCACGTCGGACCGCGGGCTGCAAGCTGGAACGGTACCTGGGATGCGTTCATCGAGGAAATGGGCGACAAGTTGACGAAGGAAAATGTGCTGGCACAACTGGCCAAGATGCGTGCGGATTTTGGAATTTGAAGGATGATCCACATATGCCTAGCAAGTTTTATAATCTTCGCCATCCGGTCAATGACCATCACCGCCGGGCGGAATGGGATAATGAAGCGATGGAGGGAGACCACGAAATTGTCTATTGCCCGGTCAATCCTGGACATCAGCGGGCCGGCGGCAAGCGGCTG
>JAJZEY010000399.1 GCA_021805585.1 Planctomycetota bacterium | reverse complement strand
GCCAAGCTCGGGATGCGTGCCCGAAAGGACGGCCCGATGCGATGCGCCGGATTCAAACCACACATCCAGAATATCCGCCCCTTTGCGCAGGTCCGCGGTTTTCACACGGTCGGCCTTTATTTGTCCATCGGCGGCTGTGAAATCATCGTGCCATTCTTCGGCCCCCAGAATAGTCGCCGGAGAATCGGTAAACCAACTGTCGGCACCGCGAGAGCGTACATAATCCGCAACATGGCGAACCGACTTTTCCGTCAGAAGAATTCGGCCATCCGGCAGAAAAAAGGAGGGAATCGGCACGCCCCAGAATCGCTGGCGGGAAATGCACCAGTCGGGACGGGTTTCCAGCATACCGGCAATGCGATTCTTGCCCCATTCCGGAATCCAACGCGTTTTTTCGACAAATTGGCGGGCCGTATGCACCAGCGGGCTGGTGCTGCCGGCGCGCACAAACCATTGTTCGGTGGCGCGAAGAATTGTCGGCTTGCGGCAACGCCAGCAATGGGGGTAGCTGTGGTCAAAATTCTGCCGGAAAAACAGCAGACCGGTTTGCGAAAGTTTCTCCACCACTTCCAGATTGGCATTCCAGATGGTCTGGCCACGCAGAAATTCCGGAACGGTTTGGTCGTAGCGGCCGTCCGGCAGCACGGGACAGTAAACTTCCAATCCGGCGCGGCGGCCGGTTAAATAGTCTTCGGCACCATGACCCGGCGCGGTGTGTACCAGGCCGGTGCCATCTTCCAGCGTCACATAATCCGCCAGCACAACCGGCGCAAGACGGGCCGCCTCCAGCGGGTGATGGTATTGCGGGTGCAGGGCGCACCATGCGGCTCCGGTAATGCCGCCGGAAATCTGATAGTCGGCAATGCCGGCGCGGGCCATGACCGGTTCGACGAGCTTGCGGGCCACGATTGCGGCTTTTGAACCGGCCTGTTCAAATCGCACGCACACATATTCATGTTCCGGATGAATCGCGACCGCGCGGTTGGCCGGCAGCGTCCAGGGTGTGGTGGTCCATATAAGCACGCCGGCGGGATTTTCCGCCGTTGGTGGTACGCCCCAGGCGTCCGGCCAGGCACCTGGTGCCAGATTAAATCTTACGAATATCGATGTATCATTTCGATTGGCATATTCAAGTTCCGCCTCGGCCAGAGCGGGCTGGTCAAACGTGCACCAATGCACCGGTTTGCGCTGGCGGAATACCAATCCTTTGTTTAACAGGTCCGCCAGCACATCCAGCACGCCGGCTTCATAGCGCGGGTCGAGTGTCAGATACGGCCGATCAAAACTGCCCATTACCCCCAGCCGTTCAAACGATTCGCTTTGCTGGGTAACAAATTTCAGCGCATAGTCGCGGCACCGGTGCCGAATATCATCCGGGGAAAGTTCCCGCATTTTCGGGCCTAACTGCTTTTGGATGGCGCTTTCTATGGGCAGGCCGTGGCAGTCCCAGCCCGGAACAAACGGGGCGTCATATCCTTCCATGGTGCGGAACTTGACGACAATATCCTTAAGCACTTTGTTGATCAGATGGCCCATGTGAATATCGCCATTGGCGTACGGTGGGCCGTCATGCAGAACCCATTTCCCCAGCGGGTGCCGTCGGCTGCGAATGCGCTGATACAAATTTTCCGCTTTCCAGGCTGCCAGCATGGCCGGTTCGCGCCCGGTTAAGTTGGCTTTCATATCAAAGGCGGTCTGCGGCAGGTTCAGGGTGGCCTTGTAATCGGCTGGTTTGGCCGCCGCCAATTGATTTTGAGCCGGCGATGGTTCCGCGGGTTGATGTTGCGAATCGGTCATAGGGAGTCGGTTGCCTCTCCAGCGAACGCGGCGCGCTGGTCATGTGAATCAGTCGGGTCGGCGGACCATCCACCGACAGGCCTGCATTGTAGCCGCCGGAGTTGGCCGCTGGCCAGTCTATACCATTCGGTGGTCACATGCGGTGCATTCATTGCCTGAAATTGTAGAGCGGATTTCCAGGCCTGCATGTATCCGACGCACGGACCGCTTGCCGCATAAACGAATCCACCAAAAAAACGACGATCAGCCGGTTTTCTTGAAAATCAGCAGATAATTAAACCCGCGAAGAAAAAAATTCCCTTCAATTGCGGCACTGTGCCAGTGGCTGCGGCCCAGTTTGTTGTTGTGCCGCACCACGGCCACGATATCCATCGGTTCGGCCAGCGGGCGCAGCAGGCTGAAGAGTTCAAAGCCGATAGGCATGAACGGGCGGCCCTTTTTGAATGAATCGCTCACGTACACCGCCATATATCGGCGCGGTTTCAGCACGCGGAGGCACTCTCCGAAGACCTGTTTCATGGCGGTGAAGTAGGTATTTTGTCCGGACGGTTTTGGTGATTTTTCGTTGGCGTCCAGCTTGCCGATGCAGCGGGGGTCGTCCGAATAATCCACATGGGTCGAATATGGGGGGTCTATAAATACAAAATCCACGGTTGCCGCGGCCAGCGGAATCTGGCGGCTGTCCGCCTGTTGAATATCCGATCGGCGCGGCACCAGGTCAAACCCCACGCCCTTTCGCGCCAGTTCGCTGGCCACATCCAGGGTGGTGCCGCTGCCGCACATGGGGTCCAGGACCGTATCATTTTCCCGGGTGTAACGCTGCAGAAGGTTCCAGATAACCCATGCCGGCGTGGCCCCGATATAGTCCTTGTCCCCATGCGGCTGGCGACCATAATCCTGCGAGGGGTATTCCCAAAGCGTGGTGGTCTGTAACCGGACAGGGGGTTTGGGCTGGGGTTTGTTCATGACGTGAATTTTAATGCTTTATACGCCCCGCGTCATCCGCGGCGGCGCCACTACGCCGCGAACCGGTGATCAGGTGAACAGGCGAATTTAGAAGGTAACGCACAAAGTAAAGCCGAAGACCTTCGGGCAAGATGTCCGACCCCCAGACAAAAAAAGCCCCACTGGCGTGCGGGCTAAAATGGGGTGCGAGACAAATTGGTGGGTCGGGCGTGTCACCCGACAAGTGCGATGGCCATAAAGTCCGCCCTTTGGCGACATTGGCGTTCCGCCTGCCAATCGCTCAACTTTCACCTGTTCAATACCCTGCCGCTCCGCGTTGCCGCAGCAACGCTGGCGGGCGGACAGTGTGGTATCTGATTTGTCGGTCGAGACGCCCAACCCCCAAAAACCGGATCTGCGCTGATTTGGCATTGTGTTTTCGCACGATGAAAAAAGAGAATTGAAAGTAGATCGCAGGAGGGGCTCCCCGTTTCGGCGGCAGTCGCTCTTTGGCCTCGGCCTTATTTGTTCTACTCACTACCCTCTAATTTCTCCCGCTCTGCGTTGCGGCAGCAACGCTTTTCCCTTCCCGATAAAAACGGGCACACCCATTCCTGCGGATTGAAACGTATTGGTTGCCGTTGCATGCCCCGACCAGCGTGTTCTCCGTGGCCTCTGGCCACGGAGCGGATTGAAACTGATTAGCCGCGGTGCCTTGGCTCCAATCGGCTGGGTTCTTCGTGGCCGGACGGTATTGTTCCGATGGATGGCATCGGGCCGTGACGGGTCTGGCGGTTTGCCCGGTGCGCGATTTTAATTAAACTGAAACTTTGTGGCCTCGTGTCTTGTTTTTGCCGGTTTCACTGGCCGCGCGCACTTTCTGGATTTTGGGTTGCGGCATTCCGGCACCGCGGTTAAGGGCGTCAAGCTTGCCGGAAAAATCG
>JAJZEY010000155.1 GCA_021805585.1 Planctomycetota bacterium | reverse complement strand
CTGGCACTTTGCGCCACTTCCACCAACTGAACCGTGTCGATAATGCCATAACTCCGACCTTTTGCCCGACCATGAACGGCCTGGGCATAGCGCAAATTCGGATTCATACGTGTTGCCGGATTTACAAACCAGGCAATCAATTGGCCCAGCGCAGCGCGCCCATAGCGCGGGTCATGTGTCAGCACATAGGCGCTGGTCAGAGCCGCGGTATGAATGCTGAAGCGAATCAGTGCACGTCGATCTGCGGTAAAATTGTGCGGGTTGCTGTAGCCGTCGCGCTTTATATATGGTCCGACCGGATTTTTCGGGTTCGGCCACCAGTAATCGCCCTGAGAATAGTATTCGTGGGGATCATCGGGGCCGCCTTTATGGCGGAACGCGGTAATGGTGACTGGAGGCATCCGAAGATAACGTTTGGCCACCGCCAATGTTTGCGGGGTCAATAGCTTTATCAGTTGGGTATGCATGAACGGTCCTTCTGAATCAAGGACATTACCGGTCACGCCCGCCGCCCCAATCAGACAGCAAAGGACACCGGAAATTGCCGTGCGTAAGTTACGAATCATAAATCACCTGCTTATTTTTTAAAAATCCGGAGTAAAATGACGCCGTGCGGGGGCACCATTGCTGATATCCGATGGCTGGCAGAACCAATATTCCGCTGTCGCCACAGATCCCGCACCATCTGCGGACCTTTTTCATGCAGTTGTGGCCAACTTGCAGTCACCAGAGCGGCCTTGTCTCCGAGATTAAACAATCCGATCGCCTTGGAACCGTCAGCCAGAGGTTTCATCCACACCTGTAACTTATTCCGACTGGAAATCCGCATGCCAGCCGCCCCGAGCGCGTCCTGATCCACCGCCAACACTTCTGAGTTGGTGAGCAAATTCAAAGTAAACGCCCCCATCCGATTGAGGTTATTTCCCAGGATCAGCGGTGCCCCCATCATGGCAAATGCGCTGACCTCTGTATATTGCTCGTTGGGCGTCAGATGACTGTAATGCTGATGCTTTCCCCAGCCGACCCAGCCGATGGTCATCATGTCCGGATCGTTCCAGTGGCCAGGGCTTTGCAGGCTCGCCCATTTTGCACCTGCCTGCCAGTGCCCGCACAGGTTGGGCCAGTTATCACGCGAATCGCCAGTGATTCTCCAGAGATTGGCGTCAGGAATCCACTTGACGGCCCCCTTGTATGTCGCAGCATTGGACAGGCTGAACACCATATCGCGTCCACTATGCCGCAGAGCATCGTCCATTCTTTGTACAGCCGACAAGCCGATCGGATGCCAGTCATATTTCAGATAATCAATCCCCCACACGGCCCATTGTTTCGCATCCTTCTTTTCAAAATGAAATTTTCCAACGGCCCATGGCAGAATGCCGCGATTCACCCGCCCTCTTTTTGACACGGTCGGTCGCTTCCAGGCTCCGGTGGGACTCATGGAGCTTTCGCCGACATGGCCCGCGTAAGAAGTGGTCCACGGCGTTGAATAAATGCCAATTTTAAGGCCCAGCCGGTGAACCTGACGGCACAGCGCCTTTATGTCCGGAAAGCGGGATCGGACGGGCTGGATTGCGTGGAATGGTCCCCCTCGCTTTCCCTGCCATGTATCATCTATGCAGATATATGTCCATCCAAAGTTAATCAGTCCCGTCGATGCCATCGCTTTGGCAGCGGCGGCGACCCGCGACTGATTCACGGCGCCGGCCCAGCAGTTCCAACTGTTCCAGCCCATGGGCGGTGTCAGGGCGATGGTGTTGCCGACCACTATTTCCAGTTTTCCGGTCGCCGAGCCAATCGCGTTAGCGGCATGAAATGTCACGATGTGCGTGCCGGTCTGCGACGTTCGCAGGATACCCGTAATTCGCCCCGTGGCAGAGTCGATCAACAGCCCCGACGGCAGCCCATCCGCAGAAAACCGCATCGGTCTTGCGCCGCTCACCGCAAGGTTAAACAAGAACGGACTCCCCGGCCGCACACCGAATATTCGAGCACCATTGAACTTCGGCAACGTTGAAACCGGAGGAGTAAGAATATATTTAGTGCTTCCCGCGGGGAATGCCGGCCGATAAACAAGCGCCTGCGCCGCACCATCGGTGCAGGTAAAATAGAGGCTCGCCGCGCAGCACGTATTCCAGATACATACCCAAAATAAATGGCACACGGCAGGCAAGCGTTTTGACCACACCGGGACGAAGCTAACCATGTTCACAGTCTCCAGAAAAAGGAAGCGACACCGGCCCAGCATTTTGGGGGGCCGAAAAAATCAGCCAGCCACTACTGCCGCAACGGCACCGCAGGCACCAGCTTTAGCACCAAAGCGCTCATCGGCTTAATGGTAATCTTCCACGCCTGGCCCGCTCCGGGTCGGGGCACCTTCATCCACCGACCACGCCAGGTTCCATCTGGCTGAATGCTCCCGTTACCCAGCTTTATGCCGCGCTTTGCGGAGGCTGAATCATCAGGTGCCCGCAGCGTCATCTGCCAGACTTGCGTCAACGCGCGGCCCCCTGGGAGCGACATCCGGACCGTCGCGGCACCTGATCCGTGCATTCGATTGATAAAAGTGGCATACAGACTGCCATCAGCTTGCAGCGAACCGTATGCGGTCATATTTATGGCACTGGTTGAGGATTTAATTTTAATTGGAACATAACGGCCACGGCCTGCAAGATTGAAGGCCGCCATCGCGTATCCGAGCGGATGAACTTCCAGTCCATGAGATGTGGTCCAGAATATTGCGTATCGGCAACGGGTCAGGCGGGGTCCGGCTGCCACCCAATTCCCGGTGTGGAAGTTCAGGCCGCGGGCACCATGCGCGGCCCACCACCACATGTAGTCTAGCCCCCAAAGGCAGGCGGCAAAGGTGTCACTGACATTTTTCGCACCGCCGTTATAGAAGCTGTTGGTTTCCTCCAGGCGAAACGGCAGGTTTCTTGCCAGCGCCAGACGGCCAAAATCGCGGTTAAACCGGCTATACTGCTTATCGATACGCGCAGAAAGCAGAAAGGACCGGCCGGCTCGCGGGCTTTTTACTTTCCACGCGCTTCCACCGACGTAGGTATGTTGTGTTAACATCTTTAGATGAGAATCGTGCCCGAATGAGGCCAGAAAATCCATCGCCCAGGCTCCGGAACCCGTTGAACCCGGACCGCAAAAGCGTGCCGTCGGGCTTCGGTGTAGAATTGCGGCTTCATACAATCGCCAAATGTGCTTATATTTGGCGAAGCGGCGATCATACAGATTCGGCTCATTGCCCAGCGCAAAGCCGGTCAGTTGTGCCGAAAAATGGTTCGTCATGAAAGCTGCGATCCGCGCAGCGCTCGCCGGATGCTCGGCACCGCGCAGACGTAACGTATATATCACGCGCACATGTGCCACGCGGGCGAAAGCAAAAAGGCTGCGGATATCCGCGCGAGTTGGCATGGGAATGTCCGCCAGATCGGCGGTATTCCCGCCTACTCGCAACGAGCCAATGCCCAGCGTGTGAAACAGCGTCACAATATCTTTGCTTTTTGGACTGAAAAAATGCCGCCCGTCGCGATTTGCCAGAACGGTCTTCATTTCAAAGCTAAGCCCGCTAAAATTGGGCGAAATTTGCCGTCCGGGCCGGCCAATACTTACCACGGCCCGCACGGTCGACCGGAGCCGCACTTGATTAGGGATCGCGCCTTTCGCCAAGCTGCAC
>JAJZEY010000605.1 GCA_021805585.1 Planctomycetota bacterium | reverse complement strand
ATTTATAGTCCCACATCCAGAGGTGCGATGAATTCCCCCAGACAGCCCTCATGATGCCGGCCAATCGGCGCGGCCTGGATTTAAGTCCCAAAAAGGATTCCGCCATGAATTTATTCGCGGCGTCGGCGTTTGGGGATTGCAGGTAGGCGCGTGCCAATGCCTCTAAATCGGGGAGAACGAATCGAAACACCCCACCTGGCTCCAATAGCCGGAGTGTATTTTTCAGCGCCAAACGCAGGTCGGCCAGTGAGAGGTGCTCGAGCGTGTGGGAACAATAAACCGCCGCGCATGACCCGGGTGGCAATGGCAGGCCTCGTACGATGTCGCCGTAACGGGCGTTCCTGGGGAATTTGACACGCCCACGGCTCGCGACGATATTGCCGATTATTGGCATCCGCTGCAGGCGAAGGAGCGGGCTGATGTCGAAATTAACCCAATCCTGGGGCGCGCAAAGTCCACACCCGTATTGGACATAACATTTACCTTCGGTTTGGTTCATACCAGTCCTTCTTCTTTTATCGGCCTTGGCGACGACCCTTTTCGCCGTCGGTCACGCCATGCGGGTGCCACACCGTTATAAAACACCGTACCGCGCTTCGATGTTATACCGAGTCGTATACTCATCAGTCTTTGTAAATAATTGTTAATCCAGCTGACAATCGTGGTCTGCTGAAACGCCAACCTATTGTTGGGGCGCCGTTTGAAACATGCGATTACTCTATCCTGCGGCCAATCCGCCGCCTCCGGCGAATTGGGCCACGGGTCGTGGCTGTGCGCCAGAGGGCCGCCTGTGCGGGCGGGCGGGTTTGCCGATATGTGTTGGACCATATACTGCACGCGGTTAATAAATCCGGACAAGCCACGGATCCTGTCAATCAATGTCCCGGCAATGTGCCCGCGATCCGCTGCATTTCCCTCGGCAACACGGACACAATTCAGGTTCCGTCCGAAGCCCGTTCCCTTTTTTCAGGATGATTCGCGCAGCTGCGGCTTTCCGGAGGTTGGAATAGCTTAACCCGCGCCCGATGCAGAAGCAACCGGAGCGGCAAGGCAAAATTTTTCGGGGTCTTCCAATTTTTCCGGCAATAGGCAAAACAACTGATTCGCATCCTGAGGAACGCTTATTGGCGGGAGGCTTATGGCTAACAAAATTGAACCTGCCGCCTAGGATCTGGCAACCTTTTGAAAAAAATGGCATTCTGTTGTTGCAACGCTGCGATGGTGGAATCCGACTGGGCAAGCTCAGGGGTTGAATGCATCAGGCGAGATTCCAACACGGTGCCGTGCGCACATATGATCTGGTTCGGTGCGTATATCCATGCCGTCTTGACCAATCCTTTGCCGCTTTATTTATCTGACAAATATCACTTATTCTCACAACTTTATAGCACATAATTATTGACGGGATTTGACCTTGCATTTCCGTAGGCCGTGGAGTACAACCGATTGCGTTCAGGCATATTGTTGGCCTGACTGGCCGAAAGGCTGTAAACAGTTACACAGAAAATGGTACCTGATGCAACGACGCTCTTTTATAAAAACGTCGCTGGTGGGCGCTGGTGTCATGCTGGCCCGCTCGATCACGCCGGTTGCCGGTGCTTCCATTCCCGAGCCGCTTAGCACCGAATGGTCCACCGCACCGCGCGGATTAAAGGTAAGCGCCAACCACCGCTTTCTTGCCGACGCCCACAGCGGACGGCCGTTTTTTCTGCTGGCGGATACAGCCTGGAATATCAACGCGCTTACCTATGCGGACCTGGAACTGTATCTGACCAGCCGCAAGCAGCATGGCTTTACCGCCATCATGTTCTGTCTGGATTTCTATCCGCAGTCTGACGGTCGGGATGCTTATGGCGAGTCGGCGTATATCGGTCCGCGAAAAACCGAATTGAATCCAAAATATTTTTCCTATTGCGACCATCTGGTTGACCGTGCCGCACATTATGGCCTGTATACCATGATCTACAGCATGTGGGCCGGCAAGCGATCGGGAATCATGAATATCTATACGCCCCGGGAACTTCACAACATCGGCCTGAAGCTTGGTGCCCATTTCAGGAACAAAGCCAATGTCATTCATGTTGCGGGCGGCGAATCTACACCGCCTTATATTTCGCCGACACATGTCGACGCCCTGGGGCGCGGGCTTAGGGCGGGCTGTCAGGGGCGGCATTTAATTACCGTGCATCCGTGTTACAACCGATCCTGCTCCGAGTATTTTTCGCACGAAACCTGGCTGGATTTTTATATGATCCAGGGTGCATCCAGCAAGCAGGGTACCCACTATGACGTGACTCGTCCGATTGCGCACGACTATCAGCTTCCGTCGCCCCGGCCGACCATGATCGCTGAAAATTATTATGATTCGGGCACGCATCAGCCCCCGCACCTGCAGCGCCGTAATCTGTATCTTTCCGTATTTGCCGGCGCGTTTGGTTGTGCGTATGGTCACGATGCACTTTGGCAAATGACTCCGCACACCCGAAAACGCTGGATGCTGGGAAGCTGGCCGCCGGGAGTGGCCAACTGGCGGCAGGCTTTGAACACGCCGGCCGTCGCCGATTTGCATTATATTCAGCCGCTGCTGTATTCGCGTCCCTATTTTGAGCGCATTCCCGATCAGAATCTGGTTCTGGCGGGGCAGGGACGGGGGATTTCCAATCGCATTCAGGCCACACGCGATGGTACCGCGGGTCGGCGAAACGCCACTTATTTAATGGCCTATTTGGCCACGCCGGTCACTGCTGTGCTGGATACCGGTGTGATTGACGGAAATTTCCTGAATGCCTACTGGTTCAACCCCGCCAGCGGCAAAAGCACAGTGATAAAAATGAATTTCCCTAATACTGGAAAACTGCATCTGGCCAAGCATCCCGATGGCCATGACACGGTTGTGGTGGTGGATGACGCGGCCAGCAAATATGGGCCGCCAGGCGGGCTGCCCCGGCCGGTCTGACCCATTGCCAGAGCGTGCCCGTTTTACCGGGATTTACCAAACCCATTGCAGACTGGATATTTACGCCTGGACGGGTCGATATTCGTCTGCCAATCTAAAAGTGGCTTATTGTCACTCGTGGCTTGGGATATCTTGGACGCTCCCGCGTGCCAGTCGGCCCCCCAACGTCTTCTTATTTCCCGTTAAAAGCCAGTGCATCCCATTGTTCATTGATCGGTTTTGCGTCGCTTGCCTTGGCCGTTAATTTGTTTATGATTTTGCGGACACGTAAACGAGTACCAGCCCCAAACTGGTTACTCAACCCGGCTATTTACTAAGAATGAAGGAGATACAACATGAGTTTGGTAAAAGATTTTCGGAACTTCGCCTTCAAAGGCAACCTGATTGATCTTGCGGTCGGCTTTGTCATCGGCGGAGCATTCAGTGGAATTGTAACGGCCATGGTCAATGATCTGATTATGCCGGCTATCAGTCTGTTGACTCCCAAGCAGGGATATACCAAGTGGGCCATCGCCGGCGGCAAAATAAAGATCGGGCTATTTCTTGCGGCGATTCTTAATTTCTTCATTGTTGCAGTCTCTCTGTTTGTGGTGGTGGTGGTGGTGATAGAGCAGATTAAAAAATTAACCATCAAACCCGCTCCCGCGGCCGCCCCGACCACCAAAGCCTGCCCCTATTGCCTTTCCACGATTCCGCTGGCCGCCACCAAATGTGCCCAGTGCACATCCAGTCTGCC
>JAJZEY010000425.1 GCA_021805585.1 Planctomycetota bacterium | reverse complement strand
GATTGATGCCCCGTGGTTTTTGTTGCCCAGTGCACCGTTCCATGAATGATTCGGGCTTGGGGTCCCAGCCATTCCATAATGTCAATTTCACCACAGCGCGGCCAGCCCACTTTTGAAATGTCGGTTCCCAGCATCCAGAATGCCGGCCACATTCCACGACCCGCGGGCAATTTGGCGCGAATTTCAAAGCGGCCATATTTCCAGCTTTCTTTACCTTCGGTGGTTAAACTCGCCGAGGTGTACCGCGTCCATTTGCGGTCATTTTGCCAGCCTTTGGCACCGGGCCGATAGGCCGTGTTGCGTACCCGCTGCCGGCGGGCTTCAATAATCAGCATGTCATTTCTTACCACGGCGTTGGCGGGCCGGTAATATTGCAGTTCATGATTGCGGACGAATCCGTGTTCGTAATTCCATTTTGCCGCGTCAGGGCGCCCGGGCTTGCGGAAGTTATCCTGCCAGACAAGATGCCACCCGGCCGCCGCCGCGGTCGGTGCCGCAGTGGCGTGCTTGATGGTCATCAGTCGGCTTCCGCCAAGCAGTGCCAGCGCACACATGAAAGCAGGAAGCTTTTTCATACCGGTCCTTTCGGGCGTTGGCGCACATGAAAACGCGGGTATTTTACCAGTTCAAACTCGGCGGCCTGCCAATCAGGGAACGGACCCGTTTGTCAATAATCTGCATCCGCTTCTGCTGGCGGTCCTTCAGGTCGGCGCGCAGGGTGTCGATGCGGCGCAGCAGGCGGTTTAGCTCATGCGTGCGTATTTTCTGCCGCACGTCGAACTGGTCGGTGACCACGCGCACCAGCCGGACGCGAAGTTTTTCAGATTCAGCCGCGGGCAGGCCGGGCTGGCGCAATTCACCGGCGATCCGGAACGACTTGTGGGTGTCGGCGATATCCTGAAGGGTCAGGTTGAAGAGCTTGGGGTCATGTTTCTGAAGGTGTTCAAGCCAGCGGAAATTGGGTGCAGCTTCGCTGATCAGTTTTACAAATTTATGGGGGTGCGAATGCCGAAGCGCGGTTGCCTTTTGATACACATCCGGCTGCGTTCGCTGAAGAAACTGCATGATCCGTTCTATCTGGTCAGGATTCAGACGAATGACCGGTTTGGAAGTATCGGCGGCCCGCGGATGGGCAGGTGGAATATTGGCCGACAAACACACGGGCAGCGTCAAAATTCCCGCGCAAGCGGCAACACCAACCAGCGCGATCTTTCGCGGCCATATAAACCGGTTACAGCGAATCGGGGAAATCCATTTTGGGAAAGAAAATTGTGGCATCGGGCTTCTCCTGTGGGCGAAATGTAACGCCAATTATAAATTGTGCAAGGCTGTTCAAAAATTCTGGAAATCACCGCCGCCGAAAGCCGTTGCCATCCGGCCATCGGCGGAACGCCCAACGCCAGCAGGTATCCGCCGAAGGAAAAAAAGGACACCTGATTGCCCGTTTGAGATTTCAGGTTTCAGAATTCATTGTTATTACAGCCGGCGCACAGCGTGCGGGGCAACCTTACAATTCACACTTGAAATATCAAATACCCAATCAACTGGTTGCCGGTGGCCAAATTAAACGGTTCGTCGCCGCGGGTGGCTTAAATGGGCCGTGGGGAAGATTAATATCCGGAATCGCCCGGGGCGGGGACCGAATCGGTTGCATGCACGGAATCCAGGGCGTCCAGCAGATTCATCATGTGGGAATTGCCGACATTGCCTTCAGCTGAAATTCCGCCTGACTGTTCCAGACGCGAAATGCGCCGAGCCAGGGTATCCACACGCGATTTTCCTTCACCCGGCAGTTGCGTCTGGGCAACTTCCTGAAAGGTATTTTCCGCATCGATAATGCGCTGGCGGTGTGCCAACTGCCGCTCATGAACGATATAAACACCGGCGGCCACCACCAAGGCCGCGGCCACGCCGGAGGCAGCTGCCATAAATCCGTAAAAGACACGAGCCAGCTTAGCCTGCCGCTGGGCCTTGCGCTGCTGGTCGAGGGATTGATGAATGCCCTTCTTGATATTGGCGGCAATGCGGGCTTTGGAAACCTGGTCGAGTTGATCCTCAATCTTCGGCAGAGATTGAAGCATGGCGAAGCGGCCGCGCACCAGTTCATACTCCAAATGGGCCGCCGGGTAGGTTGCAACATGCTGTTGCAGATGTTCCCGAGCCTTGGGTCCCAATTCCCCCGAAACATCAAGTAAACAGGTTTGGGACAGGCTTAAATGTTTATTGGGGCGTTTCATGGCCAACCTCCATCAGCACGCGTAATTTACCCAAAGCCCGATGCGCTCTGGCCAGCACGGTGCCCAACGGACAATCCAGTGTTTTGGCAATTTCCTTAAACGGCATATCTCCATAGTGCCGCAACAACAATACCTGCCGATCCAGTTCGGGCAGTTTTTCCATGGCCGTATATAGACGGTCCAGATGCTCCTTGTGTTCCAGCGGAGCTTCGGGGCTGCCGCTTTTGCCGGGCATGGAATCTATCAGATCGACCATCTGATCGCCAACGCCGACATTTCCGGAACGCACCGGATGACGGGAAGCCGAGCGGCTGTTGTCGCGCACCAGATTTACCAGAATGCGGAACAGCCACGCCTCAAACTTTCCCTGATCCTCATAACGTTCCAGCTTTTGCACGACCCGCAGAAAAGTTTCCTGCACCAAGTCGTTGGCCAGTTCGTTGCTGCGCGTCGCCTGTACGGCATAGCTGTACAGCCGCTGCCAATATTGTTCAACCAGCGCGTCCCATGCGCCTCTGTCACCATTGCGGCACTGCAAAACCAGGGCGGCAAGGGTTCTGGCATCCATAACCATTCCTGTTTCTTAACGCGGTTGATAACCGTCTATTGCCGAAATTCGCGGGGATTCGGGCATCCGTGCCTGACACGCCGTCGAATTCTCTATATTTGGTCGCAGAACGTTCCGCAGCCAACATTATAAAAAGCCATTCTCCCAGTTTTCCGCCCAATACGGCGTTAGACTGTTCGCTTTCCATATCAAGCAGCTCAATTATCGCGGATTTTGCACGCATTACAAACTCGTGCGCAAAAATGGATTTTTTTCGTGAAAATGGAATGAGTGGTTGTATGATATTCGCGTTTGCGTTATGCCTGATCAATTGTAAATTGCCGGCAGAAGATAGCAGGAGTTTACTGGGAATTGTTAAGGTGCAAAGGCTGCGTAATCAGGGGGATAATAGATCAGTTCCAGCACGTTGCCCGCGGGGTCTGATAAATAGATGCCTTGTGTGCCATCCCGATGTGTCTTAATTGTTAAATTATGACGTGCCGCAGCCGCCTGCAGGTCTTCCAGAGAGGCTCGCAGCGCCACATGAGCCGGATGCTGGCTCGGCTGCACCAGAGCAAGTTTGCCTTGACCCAGGCGTAAAAAGGCCCAGGTTTTGTCTTGGTAAAGAATTTCAGCTCCGAACTGGCGAACATAAAATTCCGCGGTTGCGGGAATATCCGTTGTTTGAATTGCGACATGGTCCAGCGCGAACATTTTACAATCTCCTGAAAAGGCCATACGAGTCATGAATATTTTAGCCGCTGAAATGCGGATTCGGAAAGATGCGTCAATTTACACCGGGCAAAGGGCCGATTAAACTAAATGGATGAGAGCTTCTGATGCAGCCGACGGCTTGCGACTCTCTGACCGCCCAAAGTTAGCCAGAGCAGCCTGTTGCGGCGTCGGCTAGA
>JAJZEY010000372.1 GCA_021805585.1 Planctomycetota bacterium | reverse complement strand
TGTTTTCAACCGTCAGTACAGCCACAGTAATCCCTTGCATTCATCGCAAAAACCGTAATTCAGCATTGTACCATATCCGCCCAAAATGTCGGCGCGCCGTCAAACCGGAAACCCGGAAGTGAAATGTTCGCGCCAGTTCCACTACCTGACAAGCCGCATCGCCGCTTGGGATATTGTGCCGCACGCGGACGGGTGCGGTTACCATACCCGGACCGCCCGGGTGCTGCGTCTGCTTTCACCAGCGACTGAACGTCTTGGAATTAATGTCTTCCCGCCGACAGAGCGGGGCGGCGTTTAAACTGCGTTCCGCATTCCCGGTCAGCGACAACGCCCGGTTGTGTCGTCCGAAGACCTTCCGCTTTACATTTGCGTTCAATGTCATCATCATGCTCCTTATGCGGGTGATGACAATAGAATCGCTAATTTTCAGGCTTCCGTGAAGACGCGGTTCGCAATGCGGACATTTAATAAAAGCGGTCGGCGTGGCCCCTTATCCAGAGAAAGAAAAACGATTGAAAGTTGAACATTTGGAATCACCAAGAAACGACAAAAAAAAATCCCGACCACCGCTTGGGGTGGTATTGCTGGCATTCCTTTCCTTGGCACTTGTGGTAGTTGTGCTGGCTACCGGCGCACTGCTGCTGGCCGCTCCGCGCAGCCCGCTGCTGCACTTTAGCCTGCATTGGCTGATTCGCCTTGGGTTTATCCCCATGCACGGAAAAATTGGCACCGGGCAACTGCCCGCCACCGGGATTGTGTTCACCGCCCTGATGATTTACGCCGTGGTCTTTTTCCTTGAGGGCGGCGGAATGCTGCTGGGCAAAGCCTGGGCGGAATATCTGGTGCTTGTGGAACTCGCACTTCTGCTGCCCCCGGAAATGGTCGAAAACTACCGGCATACCGATTGGCTCCGACTATTGACCCTTGGCTTTAACGTCATCATTTTCATTTACCTGGCTGTGCGCCGCGCACAGTCACTCCTTCGCAGCAGGCCAGGCACCGCTGGCGTTTAGCCGATTCTCGCTTATCCCCTCATCATCTGTTCTAAACTGGGGCTATCTCAACTGGCGCAGGGCCACACTGGAGTGCAGGGCCAGAACGGGAATTTATTACAAGCTCGGGGGCGGGCGTCTCGGCTGCATCGTCTGGAAACCCAAGCATTGCAAAATCAGTGTTGTACTGGTCGCATCTGATAAGTTTTCAGGAAAAATTCCCGCCGGGCACGCAGCGTCAGGCTGATGGTTTTGGCCTTCGATCGAATGGCGTGAAAATCTCCCCTTATGCGCGCCGGTCCCAGCGGGTCATGAAAATATCCGCTGGATGAAACCAGATGCAAATCTCCATCCACAATTGATGCATGCATGATACGCGCGTGGCGGCTATTGTGAATTCGTATGAATCCCGCGCCGGAATAAATTCCCGCGCCAGTCGGGGTTATGACGATGTACCGGAACGTCGCATTTATCGCCGTTGGCAGTATCGGGGTTACGCCGGGCACAGGTCGCCAGAACACCCGCACCAGGGCAATCTGCCGGATCACCCGACCCGCACGGGCGGGCGACGTGGTTTCCAGATAAAAATAATATGTACCGTCGCGGCTTACGCGGTAATACGATGTTGTAAACTCCGGCCGCAGTTCCGCTTTGCCGATCTGCTGCACCGGTTTGATGCGCAGCGGGCCGAACGACTTACACCCTGTCAAAAGCCCGGCCAGAAGCAAAACCGGTATTAGCAGCCCGGCGCGGTATAGTATGCGGAAGTTTATCATGACCATAGCATAATCGCTTGCGGCATATGGGCAACGGGTCCGTCAATTTTTCTGGCGGCGCATATTGTTTTATTGGGCACCAAGACCGTCACCCGCCTTTGCTTGGCATTCGATTGTCCGCCGTAACGCTCAATAAGCCGTTCCCCAGGCACCTTGGCAAATCCGACCAAAAGCGCACCGGTCCGGAAAGAATAATCTTCCCGCTGCTTTAACTGGAAATGGGCCATTCATAGTATAATCATCCGCCGGTTCGCTCGCCGCCGGCGGCGGGCGAACGATGAGGTCGTGGAAACGTCCGTGCCGGAATATCCCTGGAGATGCAATGACCATGCTTGGTTCAAATATTGTTGGTGCCGATACTCAAAACCCGTGGATTCAGCGGCATGAGGCCGCGCTGGTGGGAAATTACGGCAAGCTGCCGGTGGTGCTGACACGTGGGCGCGGTTCACGACTTTGGGATGACGCAGGCCGGGAATATCTGGATCTTTTCGCCGGCTTTGGCGGAACCATACTGGGGCATTGCCATCCGGCTCTGGTTTCAGCTCTCACGCAGCAGGCCCAGACACTTTGGGCTGTGGGAAATCAGTTTTACAGCCAGCCGCAGGTGCAGTTGGCTGAACGGCTGCGCAGCGCCGCCTTTGATGGCCGCGTATTCCTGTGCCACAGCGGTGCGGAAGCAGCGGAGGCCGCCATCAAACTTGCGCGGCTTGCCGGCGGTTCCCAGCGGACGCGTGTCATTTCCATGCATAAGGGTTTTCATGGCCGAACGCTTGGCGCTCTTTCGGCCACCGCCGGTCCGGCGCAAAATGGTTTCGCCCCGCTGCTTTCAGGGTTTGTGCATGTCGAATTTAATAATATTTCCGCACTTGAAGGCCAGATGGATGGAACTGTTTCAGCCGTTATTTTAGAGCCAATTCAGGGCGAAGGTGGTATGAATATGCCAGCGCCGGATTACCTGCCTGCGGTGCGAAAGCTCTGCGACCGGCACGGCGCGACACTTATTTTTGATGAAGTCTGGACCGGCGTCGGCCGTACCGGCCAGTATTTCGGACATCAGCATTTTGGTGTCTTACCCGATATTATGACCATGGGAAAGGCACTCGGCGGTGGGGTGCCCATGGGTGGTATTCTGGCCCGACCGGCGAAGGCCGAGTTTTTTACGCCAGGAACCCATGGGTGCACGTTGGGGGGAAACCCGATTTGTGCGGCGGTCAGCAACGCTGTGCTTGCGACCATTGAAAAGGACGGCCTGCTGGAACAGGCTCGCGAATCCGGAGAACTTTTACGCAATGGAATAGCCGCATTTAATTGTGCCGGCCGGTGCATAAAGGAAATTCGTGGATTTGGGCTTTTCCTGGGGGTGGAACTATGCATTCCGGATGCCGCTCCGGTGGTTCGCCACGCACTTGCCCACGGCCTGATCATTAACGCCACCCAGAAAAATGTGCTGCGAATCTGTCCTTCACTGGTTATATCCCGGACAGAAATTCAGCGAAGTCTGGAAATTCTTGAAGCGGCCATTGAAAGCGTATAACTGCGTGTGCCGTGTGGCATTTCATGCCCGCTTTTCATTCGTTTTTCCGATCGCGAAGCGGTAAAATAGTGTGGCAACGTTGTTGCCGCGAAATTATAGGGAGTTTTTCACTGTGCTCATGGATGTCTCATGCATGAAATGTTCGCGCCCGGCAGTGGTGCACCTGACGGATATTACCGCCATTCCCGGTGGCAGCCGGGAAATTGTGCAGGTTCACCTGTGTATGAAACATGCCGTATCAGCTGGAATTGTCGGCAGTCTGCCGGTCGCACCGGACGTCGGCCATAAAAGCGGCCAGGCCACAGATGCCATTGCCAGCAGTGCGGAGGAAGGTTCCTCAGGTGAGGACGAACACGAAGAACAATTTGAACTTGATGACGCGATCGATGAATTGG
>JAJZEY010000573.1 GCA_021805585.1 Planctomycetota bacterium | reverse complement strand
ACAGCTTGGGAAACCAATATAATACAAGTGGAACCTACAGCGCGCAATTAACCACTTCCGATTATATGTACAGCTACGCGCCATAAAAAAGCACGTCATCCACAAGTATCGGCCGCAGCGGCAGCGCCGGTTCGACCGATTCGCGCGCCGGCGACTGTCCGATTGTGTTGATAAAGGCTCGGTCGCCCATAGTATTTACTTGGACTAGATCGGGCTTTGGTCTAACACCCGTAGATGCCTTGGCCGAACTGATGCGCATTGTAGATAAACTGCTCCATCTGGCCGCCGAAGACAGCACAATCAGCCTGCTGCGTAAGGCGCCCGACGAGGTGATTGAAATCGTCAAGGCGGCCAAACCATTCCCTATTGAGTGGGTTGAAGTCGCGCATAAAAAGGCCCATGGAACCTGGCCGAGCAGCGCCCGCAGCGATACCGTTGATTCGCAAAATACGGAAGCCTGTTCCGCGGCTCTCTACCAACAGGTTTTTGCTATCTCCCATTACGATTGTCCAACCGATTTCTGAGCCGGGCCGCATCGCATATATTTCAGGCCCAAACCATGGTCATATAACATCCGCAACCACGCGCCAATAACCACTCTGGCGATTATGGGCCACATTTCCCCAATAAAATATCCGGAATTTCCTAGGTTTTACTAAAGTTTGATATACAATAATATCCAGAGCGAGGAAACAGTCCCGAGGCGTAGCGCACGGGGCGGTTAGGTTTACGGGAGAGGTTTATGAGCATGTCTTATCTGATTGGAAAGTTGCGTCCAAATATTCAGGTCCGTACCAGTGATACACCGATACTGATCGCCGGATTGTTTGTCCTGGTCGGAATGGTCTGCTGGATTCACAATAAAGATTCCAGTGCCCGGGCGTTAACCGTTACCCGCATCAACTTAGTCACGCTGCAAGGCTGCCTGCGGCAATATGAAACCACGGGTCTGCCCGCGCCGCGCATTGTTGCGGGGAAGCCAGCCATTTACAGCTTTCTGGCCAGCTACCAGCAGGCGTTTGCTCATCAAAATGGTACGGGGCAATGGCGTTGCAGTTCCGACCCATTGTCTTACCTGCAAAAATCCACCCTGGTAAAAGGCTGGATACCCATGCCCCAAGGTGGTCGTCTATGGGGAGTGGTGATGGTGAAAGATGGTTTCGGCCATCCGATCCGCTACCTTCATAGCACGAAATTGACCTGGCGGGCACCTTGTTTCGCGGCAAAACTTCCCGCAGTTGCCGGCCGGGTGGTGACACTGTATTCGGTTCGCTGACTATTAATCAGCGCAGTTTAACGCGGACGTCCACCCGTATTTAAGCCAGCCCATAAAAGTGCCGGACCGCATCCCGAAGGTTCACAATTCGGTCCGGCGCTTCAGGGCGGTAAATCTGCCCGTTTTGGGATTCCATGTGGGTCATTGTGCATGTTTCGAGAAATTTCCTCGCCTGGACTATAATGCTCCTCGGAAGTTGAGTCCCCGGCCTTTGACAAGGAAGGTTTTTCATCGTGACGCATTCGCTTAAATCCCAATCGCCCAACCGCACCGTTGAAACCAGCCAGAATTCACGCCTTTTAAATCCGGAAAGCTATTTTCCCAGGCGGCATATCGGTCCGTCAGAAGCGGATGTCGCCGAAATGCTCGCCCTGCTTGGCGCAGCCTCATTAGATGAACTCTCGTCGCGCACCGTGCCTGCCGCTATTGCCGCCAAAGAACTTCCCGACATTCCCGCCGCGGTGGATGAATATGCCATGCTGCATCAGTTGTCCATGATGGGCGCGCGAAATCATCCGATGCGTTCATTTATCGGCATGGGTTATCACGGCTGTATTACCGCGCCCGTCATTCGGCGGAATATTCTGGAAAATCCCGGATGGTATACCCAATACACCCCCTATCAGGCGGAAATAGCCCAGGGCAGGCTCGAAGCACTGCTGAATTTTCAAACCATGGTCGCCGATCTGACCGCGCTGCCTATGGCGAATGCCTCACTTCTGGATGAACCAACTGCCGCCGCGGAAGCCATGAGCATGTGCCGCTCGCTTACGGACCCGGCTAAAACCACCTTCTTTATTTCCCAGGATTGTCACCCCCAGACGATTGCCGTGGTTCAACAGCGCGCCGCGGGCCTTGGAATTGTCTGCACTGTCGGACACGCACAGGCCGCGTTCAGCCAAGCCGGGAACTATTTCGGCCTGCTTCTGCAGTACCCTACCACCCGCGGCACAATCATCAATTATGCGAACTTAGTGGATCAGGCTCATAAGTCCGGCGCGCTGGTTGTTGTCGCGGCGGATATTCTGGCTCTTACTCTGCTTAAACCGCCGGGCGAATTTGGTGCTGATATTGCCGTCGGTTCCACCCAGCGGCTCGGCATGCCCATGGGATTTGGCGGTCCCCATGCAGCATTCATGGCCACCCGGCGGGAATTTGCGCGCAAAATGCCCGGTCGAATCGTGGGTGTTTCACGGGATTCACAGGGGAAGCCGGCGCTGCGCCTGGCGATTCAAACGCGCGAACAGCATATTAAACGCGAAAAAGCCACCAGCAACATCTGCACCGCCCAGGTACTGCCCGCAGTGGTCGCGGCGATGCACGGCATTTACCACGGTGCATCAGGTCTGCGTGCAATTGCCCGGCGTATTCATGGCTGGGCGGCCGTGTTGGCTGCAGGCCTGGTAGAACTTGGGCATCAACCGGACGGGGGCGATTTTTTTGACACATTGTGCATCACACCCGCCGCCGGAGATTCCGCCCGCCGGATTCTGGCCGATGCGGTCGCGGCAGGCGTAAACCTGCGACTGATTGAAACCAACCAGATCGGCATTTCAATTGATGAATTAACCACGTCCGAAGATATCGGCGCAATCCTTCATATCTTTTCGCGTCATCGGCCATTGCCGTTTACACTTGACAGTCTGATTCAGGGCGTTGCCATCAACTATCCGGTTGGCATGGCGCGGGAATCGGAATTTATGACCCATCCGGTTTTCAACAGTTATCAAAGCGAAACAGACATGCAGCGGTATATGCGACGGCTGGAATCGCGCGATTTATCCCTTACCACTTCCATGATTCCCCTTGGGTCATGCACCATGAAGCTCAACGCCGCCGCGGAAATGCTGCCCATTACCTGGCGGTGCTGGGCGGACATGCACCCGTTTGCACCGGCCGCACAAACCGGCGGTTATCAATTGCTGTTTGATGAAATGGAATCCGCCCTTTGCCAGATCACGGGTTTCGCGGCCGTTTCACTTCAGCCCAACGCCGGTTCACAGGGTGAATATGCGGGCCTGATGGTGATCCGCGCCTATCATCAGTCGCGTGGGCACAGCCATCGAGACATTTGCCTGATTCCACAATCCGCCCATGGCACCAATCCCGCCAGCGCAGTGGTTGCCGGCATGAAGGTGGTGGTAGTAGCATGCCGCGAAAATGGTGATGTGAACATTGACGACTTGCGTGCCAAAGCACAAGAACATCAGAACGATCTGGCCGCCCTTATGGTCACCTATCCTTCCACCCATGGCGTTTTCGAAGAAGGTATTACGGAAATCTGTTCTATTGTGCACGCCCATGGCGGACAGGTTTATATGGATGGAGCCAATATGAATGCGATGGTCGGCCTCTGCCGGCCTGCGGATATTGGTGCGGATGTCTGCCATTTGAATCTGCATAAAACATTCTGCATTCCCCATGGAG
>JAJZEY010000527.1 GCA_021805585.1 Planctomycetota bacterium | reverse complement strand
GGTGTCGCAGATTCTGGAAACAGAGCCATGAAGGCCCGGCTGACGAAACATCAGCCCGCGCTCTGCATTGGAGCGCCGCCAAGACACCTGACAAAATGATACCTTCCGGAACCCAGATCGCAAACCGGCCAGCCGGAAGGTGAACCCACGTGGGAGGCGGACGGCGACGAATGGCGTGTCCTAAGGCGTAAATGTGGAGTCGAAGCCGCGGCGAGACGCAAAATCGGCGGAATTCGACCCGTCGGAACGACCTAAGCCTTGATGCCTCTGACAGGATTTCCCGCCGACATGCGTGCGATGTTTCAAGTTCCCGATAGAACAGTACGCCTGAATATCCGCTGAACCACGGCCACCAACAACTGGTCCGCGATAAGACTTTTTGGTTGAAGGAGGCATCTGGCGACAGGCTCCGGATGGAATTATCGGCTATAATCCGGCGTGTTGTGATTGGAGCCGGCGGAATGCCTTACAACCTCGTGATTTTTGATATGGATGGCACGCTTACCCACGATGCTTTGGATTTCGATTCTTTGCGACTGGAACTCGGCCTGACCGAACGCGTGCCGATACTGGAATGGATTGACACGCTGCCTGAGCCTCGCCGCGCCCGGTCCATCGCGGTGCTGGAGCGATATGAAAATATGGCTGCGGAAAAGTCGACACTCCGACCAGGTGCGCGGGATCTGCTATGTCACCTTCGGGGGCGGAATATACGCAGCGCATTATTGACCCGCAACAGCGGTAAAAGCATGAATCGAATTGTGGCGAGATGTGATCTGGCGTTTGACTTGGCTGTTTCGCGCGATCAACCGCCGTTCAAGCCGCATCCGGAGAGCATCGGGATGATCCTGCGAAAACTGAATGCCAAACCGACGGAAACACTGATGGTCGGGGATTATATTTTTGATCTTCAGGCGGCCGCCGCCGCAGGCGTGGAAAGTGTGCTGCTTCTTGATGATCCCCAGGCACCACCAGCTTTCGCCCATCAGGCAACGTTTCATGTTTCCAGGCTGGACCATATTATTGAACTGATTAAATCCCCGGGGCAGTTTCGAGTACCGGCCCAATCGGCGGGCGGGACTCAACGGAGTTTGACATGTTGACTGGAAAAAAACGGCCTGAGGATATGAAGCCGTGCCGTTTGGCGTTACCGCTTTTTTTCGCCATGCTGCTTGGCGGTGTGGCCTTATGCCGCGGAAGCAGCGTGGCCCAAGGGTATCCCGCGCCGGCCACCCGTACCGCGACGGTTTCCCCTCCTGTGGGGGCAGCCGTCTATAAATGGCTTAAGCGGCTGGACGAACGCGGGCAAACGCTGCATAGTTTTTCGGCGGATATCCGCATGAGCGTGCACCATTTGCGAACCGATGAAAAAGATATCAATATTGGAAAAATCTGGTATCAGACCGTGAAAGGCCGCACACGGTTTGATATCCGTTTCAACATAATGGTGGTGGATGGTGCGATCGCCCGTCGTCATGCGAATCACGATATTGTGTTTGACGGGCGCTGGCTGATTGATCGCGACGGTGCGGCAAAAATCTATCGCAAGGTTCAGGTGGCTCGTCCTGGAACGCATTATAATCCGTTGAAACTTGGTCAGGGGCCAATTCCCATTCCGATCGGGCAAAGTCCGGCGGTGGTGGAAAAACAATTTACGGTCTCGCTTGTGCCGGCCGTGAAAACGGACGCGGGACTCATTCACCTGAAACTGGTTCCGAAAGACCCCAAGGCGTTTACGTTTAAGCGGCTGGAACTTTGGATTGACCCGAAATTGGATCTGCCGGTTCGCATTTTGCGCATTGATCCCGATTCCACACCGACGTTGGCGGTGCTGACCAAAGTGAACGTGAATGCAGCAATGCACCACGATTTCCATGTACGGCCCCCGCCCGCCAACGCCGGATGGACAATTGATATTCAAAAACATTAGACAATCGGTGCCGCGATTCTGTCGGGATATGCCGAACCGGTTGCAGAACGGCTCGCTCCGGGACATTGCGAATCTTCAATGGTCGGTCTGAAGCGGGTGCAGAAACGCCATATGGCGGAAGCGGCTGTCGGCGCGCCCGGATGTTTTTCAGGTTCCTTCTAAAGAATAGGGCAAGTTCCGAACAGGCGGCCCGCCCGATTTACTTGCCTGCCCGTACTCCGGCGGGTAATTTTGCGTTAAGAATCTTCGGCTGATTCGGCTGGTCAGCCGGTATTGAGTATCCGGAATATGCCCGGGTCTGTAAATACCAGGGGCCAGGCATGGCGTATAAATTCGTTCAGCCGCGGGGAAACATGAATTCCGGTTGGAATGTTTCGCGTACCTTGGACCAGATGAGTTGGAGTTTTCATGGCTGTTCCCAATCCTCCGCTGCCAGTTCTGCGTTTTGCCGGATTGCTGGCCTGCTCTGAAGAAGCGCTGACCGCGGCCCGCAAGGAACTGTCCCAGTGGTATGGCCTGATCGACGATATGTCGCCGGTTATCCCCTTCACATTTACCAACTATTATGAAGACCAGATGGGAACTGGACTTTTGCGGCAATGGGTCCGGTTTGCCACGCTTTTTGCGCCCGAACAACTCGCCAAGTGCAAGCTCGAAACGAATATGGCCG
The DNA here is from genome assembly GCA_021805585.1 of Planctomycetota bacterium. Next base: position 1,108 of record JAJZEY010000527.1, on the reverse strand, counting down.
AAGTGCTGCTGGGCCGCCAGTGTACGCAATCTGTACGCCGTCCGGTGAATGTGGATCCGGGTTACGTCACCCGCTACAAAGTGGTTTTAGCCACCACGAAAGATCACAGCCACCGGGTCTATCTTTCCGAAGGCATTTACGGCGAAGTGACGCTGCATTGGAGCAACAACCAGTGGACCCCCTGGCCATGGACCTACGCCGATTATAAAACGCCGCAGGCAAGCGAATTTTTTGTGCGGGCGCGCGAGTTTTATTTTCAACAGTTACAAAGGACAATTGCGGCACCGGCACGTGCGGGAGTTTGATCGAAAGTTCCGGGCCAACGCGGCCAATGGACGACTTGGTTGGCGCGCTGTGGAAAGGCGACAATTCCCCGCCAGCGGACAGCGGCGGCCGAAATTGCAACAGGAGTTTTGATGCTGGCGGTTGCCACAGGGTTGCTGATAAGTGCCTTTCTGCTGAGCTTGGCGGGTACCTGGCTGGCGCGCCGTTTTGCCGGAAAACTCGGGATGATTGATCAGCCGGGAGAGCGAAAAGTTCATCTGTCGGCCAAACCTCGGAACGGCGGCATGGCCATATTCTGGGCGATTACCCTGCCACTGCTTTCGGGTGTGGCAATTGTGAAACCTTTATCGCAAAAGCCTTTTGTAAACTGGGTTCCAGCATCTTTAAAAATTCATCTGCCCGGACTGGTGGCGCATCGTGGACTGGCGCTGCTGCTGATTGGCTGCACGCTGGCCATTCATCTGCTGGGCCTGGCGGACGATCGCCGTGCACTGGGGCCGAAGGCCAAATTATTCTGGCAATTTTTGATTGCCGCGGCGCTGGTCGTCGGCGGTGAATTTTTGCATACTGGCGGTTTTCGGGTGCTGACGCTGCTGGATCATAAAATGACCGGCGGTATATTTGTGTCGGGGCTGATCAGCGCATTCTGGCTGGTTCTGCTGACCAACGCGTTTAATTTTATGGACAATATGGACGGTCTTTCGGCGGGCGTCGCGGGCATTTGCGCGCTGATGTTCTTTATTGCCGCCATTCAAAGCCATCAGTGGTTTATCTGCGGCATGCTGCTTTTGTACATGGGTGCGGTACTGGGATTTCTCTGTTT
>JAJZEY010000035.1 GCA_021805585.1 Planctomycetota bacterium | reverse complement strand
AAACCGGCTTACGCTGGGCTTTACAAATCCGATTAAAATCCCCGCTTCGGCCAGGGCACAGCGGCGATTTCGCGCGTTCCGCGTTGGCGCGGTGATGTATGACGCGCTGGAACTGGCGGTCAAACCGTAAGGAATTGCTTATGTCATCCAGAGAACAGAGTGGCCGGAGCCGCCGCGACTTTTGCAAATTCACCGCGCTGGGCTGGGCGGTGGGGCTGGCGATTGGCGGGACGGAAATTCCGGCTTTTGCTCGCCAGACAAGGGGGCGGCGGAATTTTGCGCATCCGGACCGCATTCGTTACGACCGCTTAAGCCTGTATGTGGAAAATCAGCCGTTCTTTTTGTACAGCGGTTCATTTCATTACTGCCGCGCCCCCAAAGAACTTTGGCCGGCCCGCTTTGAAAAAATTCGAGCCGCCGGCTTTAATACCGTGCAGACCTACACCCCGTGGAATTTGCATGAACCGCGGATGCCGGACAGCCCGGACGATTTTTCCAAATGTGACATGACCCTTTTGGATGATTTCCTGACCATGGCGACGCGGTTTGGCCTGTATACCATTGTGCGCTGCGGGCCGTATATGTGCGGCGAATGGGACACCGGCGGCTATCCGCAATGGCTGATTCCGAAAATTCCGCCCCACCACCGCGGAATGTGGCTGCGCAGCAATGCGGCTTCTTATACCCCGTGGGCCAACCATTGGATGCAGGCGGTCTGCCGCACCACGGCGCGGCACCAGATCACGCGCAGGCCGGTGGGTGGCAAGGGCGTCCTGCTGATGCAGGTGGAAAATGAATATGGCCTGATCGGCGTCCCAATAAATGAAAAGAAATCACATCTGCAGGACCTGATCAATCAGGCCCGCCGCAATGGTATTGATGTACCGCTATTCACCAACCTTGCCGGCTTTATTCTTGGCTCGCACGATCGACTGACCGACGAAGTGTTTGACACCATTGACCGCTATCCCGGCTGGCAGTTTCCGGCCATGCTTCATCGCATCAGGCATTATCGCAATGGCCAGCCGGATGCTCCGGTGATGGCGGCGGAAATGCAGGGAGGTTATTTTACATCAGTGGAAGCCACGCCATATCTGGAAACGGATCGGGATACGTATGCGGACAATGTCGGGCCGGACCAGATCCGCGACCTGACGCTGTTTTCCATGCGGCATGGCATGACCGCATTGAATTATTACATGCTTTTCGGCGGCACAAATTTCGCCGGCCGCGCGGGCGCGAATGTGGCGACCACCTACGATTATTGCGCGCCAATCCGGGAAAACGGCGGCGTGGGTGCCAAATGGCTGAAAGTGGCCGCGATCGGAAAAATGATTCAACGGCATGGCCCGGCGCTGGCACGTTCAGTGGAAGCCGCAGTGCGGGTTGACCGGCTGCCGCGCAACATTGAAATCGGTGCCCGCAAGTCACCCGATGGTTCTCATTTTATTTTTATCCGCAACGCCGACCGCCGTCGGGCCACAGTGGCCAGGATGCAAGCCCGGATTGCCGGTTTGGGCCGCGTAAGCCTTTCCGTACGACTCGCCCGGGCGGATTTTCAGGTGCTGTACCTGCCACCGGGCGAAGTCAGCCCGGCGCATGGCCAGTGGCTGCCGCCGAAAGTCGCGCCGCTTCGCCGACCGAGTGTAATACCCGATGCGGTGGTCCTGACATCGGTCAAAATGGCTCCTGACCCGCAGCCGCGGAATTTCCATCCGGTCCCTGAAGGATACTCATTGGCCGCGATGGGAATTTATGAAAGCGGTTTTTCTTATTATCGTGGCCGGGTGGAAGTGAACAAACGTGGCCAAGCGGGGGCGGCGGCAATAACCGTTCAACTCAACAGCCAGGATAGCGCAACGGCTCTGTTTTCCGGAAAAGCGGTCTATCCGGCGTCCCGAACCGGTTCACCCGCGATTTTTCCGCTGCCGGTGGCACCGGCCGATGGGCCGATTGACGTGCTGTTTGTATATGAGAATGCGGGCCATCCGAATTCCGGGTATGGCTTGCAAAGCGCGTTTGGCATAACCGGTATTGGCCTTGCGCCGACCCAGACCGCGGCGGACACGTTGGGTCACTGGCAATTCAAGCCGGTGAAGCTGCCGCGTAATGTCGGAAGTCTGGCGGAAATTCAGCCGGATTATTCCGCTAAGGACTGGCCTATGGCACACACGGCGAATATGCATCCCCGCGAAATCGGTCATCGGCAGGCGGCGGTATTCCGCACACGATTTAATATGACCGAAGCCGACCAGCGGCACGGTCGCGGCCTGCTGCGATTCGGCGTTGTCTCCAGCCGCGCGTGGGTGTTTGTAAATGGCAAAGCGGCCGGCATGGTGGGCGGCTTTGGCTCCACGCTGAACATTGGTTCGCTGCTGCACCGTGGAGAGAATGCCATCGCTCTGGTGGTTCAGGAACTTGGCCACTGGGGCGGCATTGGGGAACCGGCCATTATTGCCGAACCGGACACCTGGGGTCGGCTGGCCGGGCTTTTGGAAGTGGCCACCGGACCGGCCGGCGAGGCACTGGGTTGGCAAAAACCTGAATTAAATGACGCGCAATGGACGCATCATCATCTGCCGTCCGCTCTGGCACCGGAAAATTCACTGCTGACCTGGTTTCGCATGAATTTTACATTGCCGGCGGTCGCGGCGCATGTCTGGGTTCCGTGGTGCTTGAAACTCGCGGCCAGCGGTAATGGTTTTATATATCTGAATGGTAATAATATAGGAAGAATCTGGGAACATGGCGGCCAGCGCGAATTTTTCCTGCCGGACTGCTGGCTTAACGCCGATGGAAAGACCAACACCATTGCCCTTTGTTTGCGCAGCGTGGACAAGCCGGCCGGGCTGCAAGCGGCCACGGTAGTCCCCTATCGGGTGTATGCGGAGTACAAGACCCGCGCGGATTAGCCCGCGGGCACGTGGTGGATCAGCCGTCCCGAAACATTTGCCCTGTTCGCGGTTTGGGCGGAATCGCGGGATAGGGCCATGTCGGGTCGGCCCGTTTTTATCGGGAAGGTCGATAAGGGCCAGTGCAAAATTAAGTCCGGGGTTAGACCTTCACCGCGACTGCCGCTGCGGTCGCCAATAGCAACAGAACATCGACGCCGTCGATGCACCGGTGTCCGCAGCCCGGTAATCCATGTAGCACGGGTATCTTGCCCGTGGTGCCGCAGCCCGGCGTTCCGTTTGGGAGTTTCATTTGGGGCGGCCATCCTGGCCGCCGAGCATTGCCCCCAGGCGAAATGTCCGTCCCCAGGCTGTTCTTCCGCTTTAACATTCGCACCTTATCCATATCCGCCGGTTCCGCAGGGCCGACGGCAAAAAGCCGAACTTGTTCTTGCACAGCCCCTTAGCAGCGCGCCCAGTTTTTGGGGAGTATTACAATACCATCACCCGCCCGCCTGACCGCCCCGGCTGGGACTAACTTGAGAACCAGACCCGGCCCCGCCGCGTACATGGATAGGGTATTCGACCGTGGAAACTTGTGTCCATGGCGGCCCCCGCGACCTTTTGTCGCTACCCCTGGGGCGAAATGCCAATTTCCGCTGGCCTAAACAATTGCCATCCAATAGAATGGAAATCTGTCCAATGAATGGATGATAATATCACGGCTGCCGCGCGTTTTGCAGGATATTCAATGAAGCAATTAAAACTTGCGTTGACAATATTGGCCGGTCTTGCGGGTGCGGCCTGCACCTTGGGACAACCC
>JAJZEY010000188.1 GCA_021805585.1 Planctomycetota bacterium | reverse complement strand
GGCAGTTATCTGCATCCGTCGCCCGATATCGTCGCTATTGCCAAAGCATCCGACCGGCCTGATCGCTGATCCGGCAGAAAAATATGAACGCACCGAAGACCCGAAATCCGGAGCGTGCTACCGAAAAAAAACTTCGGATATACAGCATATGTTGATTTTCCTGACAATTCATCAGGCTCCAATGCAGTGTTTTTCAATTTGTTGTCGATTGGCCAATGCGGTGTGCGGAAACAGACTCGAAAAATTTGTACCTTGGCGTATCATACCTGTCGTGGCTTGGTTAACGGCTGCTTCTGGAGTGATGTTGGATGCTTGAATTGCAGAGACTTATACGTGATGTGCCGGACTTTCCCAAACCGGGCATTATATTCAAAGATATCACACCGCTGTTGCGCGACCCTGCGGGATTGGCATTATCGGTGGAATTGCTGGCCAATCCATTTCGCGGCAAAGCTGTGGAATTGGTCATCGGCGCAGAATCGCGCGGATTTATTTTTGGAACAGCGCTGGCGCAGGCCCTGTCCTGTGGATTTGTGCCTATTCGTAAACCCAGAAAACTTCCAGCCCAAAAAGCCTCCATCACCTATGATTTGGAATATGGACAGGACACCCTGGAAATTCATTGTGATTCAGTGGTCCGTGGCCAGAAATGTCTGCTTGTTGATGACCTGTTGGCTACCGGCGGAACCATGGATGCCTGTTGCCAACTGGTTGAAAATCTTGGCGGAAGTATCGTAGGCATTGCGGTTCTGATTGAACTGGGCTTTCTTAATGGGCGGAAAAAATTTGAAAAATATGACCTGCACAGCGTGATAAACTACCAGCAGGAATAATTGGAAATGGGGGAGAAAAGCTCGCTCTGGAGCGAAAAACGGGAAAACAATTCGTATATGTGTCAAAACAACTGCGCATGATGCTTTCATGATCATATTTGAATCCTTCCTCGGTGGGCGGTGTATAGAATATTTGCAATGATGTTCCTCGCTGAGCGTTAAGCGACAAGAGGGTGAAGAATGGCAATTGCCCGACCGGCGCAGGGATAATTGTTGGAACTTATGTCCCTTGGAGGATAGGTTTATGACTAAGCATCTGATTCGCTTTGCCATGATTTCCGCACTATTGAGCGTGACACCTGTAGCACTGACGGATGGAGTCAGCGGTGCCAAGACCGCTTCGGCACCAACGACCGCACCGCATGCCGTTGATGCGCGTTATGCCAGCCCAATTGCAGTTATCAAAACGCTTGCTCGGGCCATTGAATCGGGAAATAGCCAGGCCATTCGCCGGTGCCTCGTGGTGAAGGGAGATGCCGGACGGGCGGCTGTCGGGGCCTTTGCGCACATTTCCTCAGCCAGCGAAACATTTTCGAAGACCGCTGTTTCCAAACTGGGACCTCCGCCTTCGAGCATGGCCAACGCCTTTGGATCAATCAAAGCCAGCATGGATCGCCTTATGGCGCTTCTGCCCAAGGCTGTTGTTACCATACATGGAGCGGTGGCACAGGTGGCCTTTCCACCGAGCACCACGGGAAAGGGGCAGACCATTTTTGTTCGGCACTCTGCCGATGGATGGAGGGTCGATGGTGCCAGACTCTTGCATTTGCACCCTCATGCTATGGGTACGGCGACAATCAAGCATCGGGCCAGGCAACTGAACCTCCTGGCAGCGGCGCTTAATCAAACCACCGACGATATCAATACCGGGAAGATAAAAACATGGACCAGCCTGGAGAAGGATATGGAATTGCATATTCTTGAAGTGCAGGCGGCCATGGAATCCAGTAAGCAGGCTAAATCCGCACCGCCGGTCATTGCTGCTTCGCCACCGCCCGCCGGAAAATAATCACACTCTGGGCACACGTTTCCCCGGCTGGTAATCAGCTTCTGATACTACCGGGATTGCTCGTGTGAATCGTCATCGCTTTTATCCTCCGTATCGGTTTTCATGCGCTGGCCGGCAATTGTCCATGCGTCAATATGTGCCGTTTTTTCATGCCCCTCCCTGCGCCGCGCCAGCATGATTCGCCGTACCGCCACCAGCAGACTGACCATAAAAATAAAAAGCAGCAGCAGAAAAGCGGCAAGGATAAGCGTTTGTACCAGGCTTGATACCGTGCGCGCGGATTTTATCACGGAAGATTCCGGTCGGGTCTGCGCCGCGGCCCCCGTCGCGGCCACCGCGCGGAGAAACTCCGCCGACATCACTGTTGTGATAATGCCCAAACGGCATCGTATCAGGTTCAACTTCGCTCCCATGTTTGTTCCTGACCAACTCCACATGACTTTTTCCCGGCTGCCGGACATCGGCCATTCGGCGCATGGTCACGCCCGGTCCGGCTATTCACCGGGATTGTGTTGTGCCGGAAAATTTCCATGGCACGGCACTTCGCGCATCAAAATGATGCGCTTTATCGATTTCAGCCAAGGCCGCTTTTTCCGAATCAGTCAGTCCGTCGGGCAATACCACGAGAATTCGGCATAACTGATCGCCCTTGGTTCCATCCCGCCGGGGTATACCCCGTTCCCTGATTCGCAGTTTTTTCCCCGAGTTGATTCCGGGCGGTATTCTTAATTCAACGGGGCCATCGAGTGTGGGAACGCGCACGGTCGTTCCCGCAGCGGCTTCCGAGGCCGTTAGCGGCAGTTCCAATGTCACGTCATGACCTGACCGTGTGAAGTAAGGATGGGCGTCGATATGCGTAATAATTACAAGATCACCCCGGCTGCTGCCCATCATCGACGGTTGGCCTTTGCCGCGCACGCGAACTTTCGAGCCTTCGTCCACACCGGGGGGAATTTTCACGCTGATAGTCTCGGAAAAAGCCCGATTCGTCGCATCAAAGCGTAAATCCAACGTTGTTCCGCGGGCCGCATGTTCAAAGCTCAGCGTCACATGATGCACAATATCGGTTCCCGCGGATTCCGGGACATCTGTGGCCTCCGCGGCAAATGGCGATGCGGCCGAACTGTGGCGGCCTTTCCGTCTCCGTGCGCCAATTGATGCAAAAAGGTCATCGATATCCACATCGCCGAAATCCACGGTCGCCCCGCCCGGCGTGCGCCGGGAATAGCGAAATCCGGACCCGTCGCGCGGAGAACCCGAAGCCGCCGCGGCCGCGGCCGCTGCCGCGGCGGCGGCGCTGCTGACACCGGCATGGCCAAACTGATCATACGCCTGCCGCTTTTTCGTGTCGCTTAAAATATCGTAGGCTTCCTGAACCTCTTTGAATTTGGCTTCCGCCGTTTTGTCATTTTTGTTTAAATCGGGATGAAATTTGCGAGCCAACTTACGATACGCGGATTTTATATGATCCGCCGTCGCGGTTTTACCCACCCCGAGCACATGGTAAAAATCTCTTTTGGTATCTGCCATACTTCAACACCTGTTTTCAATGCTTTGTAATTATAACCAATATCTGAAGACTATCGACCCTTCTGTCGGCCGGTCCGACAACCCGGGCTCTGTGACCGCTTCTGCAACATCCATGCGATCGGTTGCGGACACCATGAGAAAATAGCCAATGAGTCACGCTCAACGAACAACGAATCCCGGCGCGCCGGGAAGCAACGAGCAACGAGCAACGGGCAAACTGATTTTTGGGTGCGGCGGGTATCTGCGATGGCGAATCGGATTAGCCTCCTGACAGGATGACGTGGATACGAGAAAGGTTTCTCAGGGGAAATGGTTCGCACGTTATCCGTTAAATCCGTGTAATC
>JAJZEY010000496.1 GCA_021805585.1 Planctomycetota bacterium | reverse complement strand
CGGACATCGCCGGAACTATTATCCGGCCAGACGATGGTGGCATCTGGTGGAACTTTCAGACCGGAATTAAATACCAGCAGAGCCTCTTTATAGGGAACATAACAAGTTGCTGGCAAACCCCAGCGACGGGATGCCAGACGCCGCAGAAGATTGGCCTGCAGATGAAAAATCTTTTCCACCAGCGCTCTTTCCTGTGCCCTGGTGTGAACGCCCAATAACGCACTGTCATAAGGGCCGCGCATGCCGAGGGTCCAGACAGCTTCATACTGGCCGCGGCTTTTGACGGATTGCGCCCAGAATTTCAGAATATTGGCGCTGTTGGTGACAAAGTTCCATGGTCCGCGTCGCATATGGCCGGGGTGGCCAAGAAACGCCGCGGGATTCGCCAGCATCGGTTCGACGTGGCTGGACCCCATGACAATGGCATAATCGCTGGCCATGGCCGCATTTTGCGGTATGGAGGCAAACGAAGCCGAACAGGGGTGCATGGCGGGCCAGAGATAATTTAGTTTAAGCCGCAGCATCAGCTCAAATACTTTTTTATAGGTTTTTGGCCCCACGTTTCCACGCGCCGGGTCAAACGTATGTGCCGCCCATGGCTGGAACCCCCAATCCTCATCATTGATAAATATACCCCGGTATTTCACCCCCGGCGGCCCGGAGATAAGTCGCCCCGGCGTAACGGCCACGCAAGCAGCCTTTTTTACCGGCACATCCGCCCACCAGAACCATGGCGACACGCCGGATATTTCACATAATTCCATCACACCATATGATGTACCACGCCGGTCCGACCCGGCAATAACCAGCGCCCGGCCGACACCTGGCAGCGGATGATCCACTGTTTGCCAGATAAATGATTCCCATTTTCCTTTTAGGCCGTGAACCTGAATTTTTCCCGCCGACGCCAAAGCGTCTATCCAATGGCTGTGGCCCAGTGTGCCAACGATAATGGCCGAATTGGAGACTCGCACCTGGTTCGTAACGGGCAGGACATGGCCGGTAATGCGGGCCATGTCCTGGGCGAGCATTCGGGCGGCGATATGCACCACGGCGTGATCTTTCTGGTCCACCAGAATTTCGGCAGTTCCAGAAGGCCCGGCCAGAAGTACCGAACCTGAACCGCCCGGCCATTCATGCGTAATCGCACACACGCCAGACATGGACTCTGCTGCCGGGGCTTTACGACGGGCAATCGCGTTCATGATCGCCGCAAGGCCGGTTGCCTGCAAAAACACTCGTCTGTTCATAGATTCCAATTTTCAAACAGATGATATTTACAGGCAATCCCGGACAACGAATCGCTGGCGTCAGCATGCCATCCCGGTTCATCGGCCCAGATAGCGCCGCAGCCAAACCATGGCCGGGCGCGGTTTACCGTCGCGATGAACCAGATAGGTATAACGCAGCCAGGTATGCCCCTGTTTAAAATCCCAAAAGGTCACACCCGCCACATGAGGGTCCCTCCAGAAAACCGGAAACTGGAGCTTCATCTGGGCGAGCTGCGCGACATCGCTTTTCTGATTGAGGTCATATTCGCTTATATATATTGGTACTTTTAGACGGGATAATACAGCCAGATTTTTCCGAATAAGGGCGGTTTTCACACGTTCCAACCCATGCGCCTGACAGCCGATGCCGTCTATCAGATCACGATTTTTCAGAAGGGTGATCAATCTTGCATAACGCAGTGTGTTTTGGGTGGAATCAAGAATATCGTAATCATTGATGAGCAGTTTCGTGTGCGGAAAATCATGCCGGGCCAACCGGTAACACCAGATCACCCATCCCCATTTCGTGTTTCCGCCGGGAAGGCCGGTGCGATATGCCGGCGGATTCTGCAACGGCTCATTCACTACGTCCATCAGAGCAGTGCGCGATGCATAACGCCGGGCAAAAGCGGCGAACCATTGACGCACCGCGGCTTTGGCATTGGATTTGTTTACCCACCGCGGCTGATTCTGCCCCCAGATCATGTTGTGCTGTTTTACAATCAGATGACGGCGTTTGGCCAGGGTATACATAGCGTCGAGATTGCGCCAAAGAAAGACCCCCTTTTGAGGCTCCACATTACCCCATTTACCCGCATTTTCAGGGGTTATCTGATTAAATAATGTGCCAAACAGCGGCGAATTAAATCCGCTCCAGGTTGTGCCAAGAAATTTGGCGCGATTGGGCGCAGCGGCACGGGTCAAATTTGAAAGCGCCAGACAACCCGATAAAGCGGCCAATATCAATATATAGCGCATCTTCATGAAAAAACTCCAGCAGGAACAGTTGCCCAAATCAGTTGATTCATTATCGCATCATTGCGTTGAATTTGGCAACTGGGTAATACTCCCCAGAATCCGGCCTGGCTGCCAAGGTAGTTTTTTTCCAATTTTCGGAGTCGATTTTATTCAGGTAAAACGTCGTGAGTTACGTCGCAGTTCAACGCCAGGGTAGCCATGGAACCGGTCTGGGCGGCGTATTTTGGCTGAACTGGCAAGCTGGGTTGAGGACGAGATAATTAGCCAAACAGATTTTCAAGAAGCCCTAAAATTATCAAGGAGCGGCGGCTACACATCCCCTAGGGCTTTTAGCCGCAGCCAGACGTCCAATACATAGTCGAAGTAGAAATCGAAATCCTTGAGCACCACGCCCGCCTTCACGGTCGCCTTTACAGCCGCAAAGTCCGGGCGGTGGAACTCCCGATACTCCGGCAATTGATTCAGTAATGCCAGCGGCACCCGCTTGGCGTCGAAAATATTTCAGCCACGGCAGAAGTGTTGCTCATTCCCGCCCGGCTGTCAACAATCGGACGTCCTTCATATTTAGCCCAATCTTCGCCCGTCGCGACTCTTTTCTTATCACATCCGGGATGGCCACTTGTTGTCCAAAAAAAAGACGCAAGCAGGTAACAACTAATGTATCGTCCGCACGCCCTTTTGCGGCCTGGCTGGAGCGTGATGTTCCATTGCTGGAAAAGGGCTTTAATGCGGTGGTTAACTTATAAGCCTGATAAATTGAGCGGGTGAGACAACCGCAACACCCTGACGGGATTTTACGGGAAAATGCCGAAGGTTTCCGGTAATCAGGTAATCTGCGGAAGTTGCGGGCGCCGCTTCGAGAAATGGACAGTCATACGAATCCGGTAACACCATCGCGGTTGGTGGTGGCGCACAAAGCTCGCCTTCAATTTGAATCTGGCGCACTATTGTGGCGACTTCGCCCGGGTCAAAACCGAACGCAGGCCGTAAAAGCACTTCCGCGTATTCCGCCATTATTCAGGCAGAATAGCAGACTTTCCATGTGCCAACGGCGATCCCGGAGGCAATCTGTCCTGGTGGCCCGAAAGGCGAAAGCTGGCCGGACACAAGGATGCTTGTGCCGACCACAATTCTCACTGTTTGCGGTCCCGTCGAACGGCGGCAACTTCCGCGGCAATACGGCGGCGCGACAACCGCGCAGCACCACGTTTTGCAGTGCTGCGCTGCCTGCGGTCGACGGCCTGAAGAGCCCGGATTTGTCGCAATGTTCGCGGCGTATCTTCCAGATTGCTTTCATCAGCAGAAGGAACAATGGCTATCGGGTGGCTATGGTGGGTAAGAACGACTTCTCCTTCACGGGGCAACTTGCGCAGAACGGATGCGGCATTCATTCTCACAGCGCGAATGGTCACAAATCGCATAAAAACCTCGCTGGCCCAATGACCGTCTGCAGGCGTACCCGGCTTTGTGTATTTTTTGTGTACACA
>JAJZEY010000235.1 GCA_021805585.1 Planctomycetota bacterium | reverse complement strand
TCGGGAGGTCACGGGCGCGGCTATGAAGGTGCTCAATGCTCTTAAACTTGGGCTGGACGAAAAATTTTATGAAGAATCGCCAGTCGTAGCGATGGAGTCACAGGGGCAGGCCATTTGTTGTCGGAAGCGGTTCCGGGTCACCTGGTGGTGCACTCCGCGTGAATCCGCGGGTGACGGAGCGGTTTATGCCCTTCATGTCAGTTACCGCAAGCCTCCAATCGGGACCTTGCCAGTAAATCAGGAAGGAACGGCCCACTATTTCACGCCTGCGAATCAGGATCAACGGAGGGCCAGTTGTGCCACGGACGAACATCCACCACCGCCATCCCGGCGGCCCGACCGGCCTGAAAGCCAAGCTCGGCATCTTCATACACCACGCATTGGCAGGGTTTGAGGTTCATGCGCCGCGCGGCCTCCAGGAAGCAGTCTGGCGCGGGCTTGCCATGGGTGACATCGTCGGCACAGATGACAATTGGAAATAGGTCGGTCAGGCCGGAAGCGGCCAATTGCCGATCCACCACATGATGGAACCCGCCGCTGGCCACCGCAAGGCTCCGTTTGCCCTGCTGCCGCCGGGCGATTGCCACCACTGCGGAAAGCTCGCGGATAAGGGGAATGTCGGCAATGTAGAATTCCTCTTTCTGGCGGGCGATGGTGGCCGGTGCGGCTGAAGATTTAAATTCCCGCACCAGCATTTCGGCGATTTTGGTGGTCGGTGCGCCGGCCAGGGAATAAAACTTTTCCTCCGGCAGGTCAATGCCGGTTCCGTTCAGGGCCTGCAGCCATGCACGGTAATGGACGCCCATGGTGTCCACAAGGGTGCCGTCGCAATCAAAAATAAGTCCGCGAATTTCAGGTGGAAGTTCCGCCCGCGGGTCGGTCATCCATTGGTTTTCAACGGTTTGGGAATTCGCCATAGCAGCTTTCGGCCACCGCGGTGGTCCGCCTTTGTTTTTCGCCATCCGGACCGGTCCGGGGTCGGTTTTTCCGCCCGGACTGTCCGCACATAACGCCATTATGGACTGCGCCATAATGCCGCGGAAAGATAATAGCAGAATTAATTCCAACCGGTGAAAAGTCCGATGCATTTTTCCGTCAGCCGATTGCCCGCTTTTCATTATGGGCGGCCCGCAGGTTAGAATGGGTGCATGGCGTTTAAACCGGATGACACGATCTGCTTCTGCTTTCACGTTCCGCTACGGAAGATAGAGGCCTTCTGCCGCATTGAAAAGCCGACAGCCGCTTCGCAGATTTCCGATTGTCTTTCCGCAGGCACCGGCTGCGGCTGGTGCCGACCGATGCTTAAACAGATTCATTTGCGCATCTGTGGCGAAAAATTGCCCTGGTGGTGGCAAACAGGCGATCCAGCCGCAACGGGCCACGCCGAGGCACAAGGGCCGGCGCTGGCCGACGATCAGGCCCAAAAAAGTCGATCAGGCCAGGACCCGGCGAATTACGCCTTGGGTCGCCGGGCTTATATTGCGGCCGGGCAGGGCAAGCCGCCGCCGGAAATAAACGCCGAAGTGGAACCGGACAATGCGAAACCATCGCAAAGCTGAACTCTGGTTTTCTTTGGGGAAGTTCGGCATAATAAAGCGGTCCGCACCGGCTAAAGCCGCCCATGGCCCAGCCGCCCGGTACGGCCTATTGCCCCGGAAATCGCACCATTGATGGCCGGGATGGGTTGACGCTGGCGGCCTGTGGTGGTACATACAACCATGATTCTCGGCGGATTGTCGGGACGATTTTGGCAGGAGCGCCCGCGATGCAAAAACTCTCAACAACGGCAACCCATATTTCGTCGGTGGAAAAGGGATCTCCGATAATGGGCTTAACCCCGGCACCTTGGCACCGGACCCTGCGGCTGTTGGCTTGCGCGGCGCTGGCGGTGGCTACGACCGGTCTGGCGGGCTGCGGCGATTCAAGCTCAGGCAAAGCGGATTCCGGTGCCGTGTACACCAGTCAGAACGCCGCAGGCCTGATGGTCAGTGCTGGAGATTACCGGCCAGCCACGCCTTTTCCTGTGGCCATTCATTCCACACTTTCCAGCAGCGAACTTCAATCGGCCCGGCGACAGGCCACACAAAATCCAAAATCTTATCTGGCACCACGTTCGGCGATGCGCGACCTGCGGCACGCCTCGGCCATGCTTTCCACAGCCATCGGGCAAACCGGCCTGCGGCATAATTTCAAGAGCTTGCTGGAAGGCCAGAAAGGCCAGGTTGAGTTGCTGGAAGCGCAACATCGCATCAATCGGGTCAGCGCCGCGTTGGTGGAATTGACATCCCGGTTCAATCTGATTAGTCAGGATTCAGCATTGCTGAATTCGGATCGGCTTAAAATCGCCTCGTTGCGGACGCAGTACAAAGCCTACGCAATTATGCACAAAGCCGCGCTGCGGACCGCCATTCGCGCCCGGCGCGCTGCCGACAGACATCTTGCGGCTTCTGAAAAACGCGTGGCGGCAGCTAAAAAGCTGGTGGCCGCCAACGTCGCGCTTCGCGACCGCTATGGTGCCGCCGGCATGACCCTGGTAACTGAATCGCACAATACAACCGGTACCCAATCGCTGGATCAATACAAGCAGGCAATGGCCAAAATGAATCAGGTGGCCAGATATGCCGCGAAGGTTGAAATTCTTAAATCCCGGTTAAGTCAGGAAGTTGATCGCGCCAAGCTTGTTTCCATGCAGGCTGATGCCGCACACCGCCACGCCAGGGAATTGGCCGCGGCACGCCACGTTGCCGCTGGCGTTGCCGCCAGTGCGCTGCGGCGCATTGCCGCCATTGAAGCGGGTGCCAAGGCGATTATTTCCGGTTCAGACGATCGTTCCGGCGTGCCGACGGTCATGGATCAGTTTGCCGCCGTCAAAGCGCAGCTTAAAATCGCCCTGCATCAGGCGGACGCGGCCCTGCGGCTGTGCAATGAATCGCGACAGGACCTTAAACAGGCGGCGTTTGAGCAAAGCAAAAATTCCACCTATGCCAGCCAACTTGCCGCACATGGGCTTCGCCCCAACGACCCGCTGATTCTGGCCAATGAAAACCGCAGCCTGCAGTCACTGTATAATCTTCAGGCGGCTTCAGCGTCCATTACCGCCGCAACCGTCAGCCAGTTGAAACTTCAGGTGTTGAAGCTGCAGGCATTGTGTGCAAGCACCGGCGATTCCATTTATCCGCTGATTAACCGGCAATCGCCGGTTGCCGCACCAACCGCCGCACAATTGCAGGCATGCACCACCGCGGCCACGGACGCACTTACCCACGCCACCATGGATGCGGACCAGGCACTGGCCTCTGGACCTTCCGGCCGATCGCCGGTGAAATGGCTGGCTCCGGCGATTAATTTTCAGGCGAATATCGCTCTTGCGGAAGTTACCGCGGACCCCGCAATGAAAACAAAATATCTGCAGGTGGCTGCCCAGGAAGCCCAAAAAGCCGATCATCTCAATCCGCTTTTGAAGCTTGCCGTACCAGTTAAATAGGCCTGTTTGAAGCCCGGTTGGAATTTTAGTTTTTTTCTTCACATCGGCAATTGAAATCCGTTTCGGCGGACTGTGCCGAAGCTGCCGCTCCGTCCGTCGGCTCGGTAGCACAGACATTCTTGTCTGTGGTTAAAGCACAGGCAGGAATGCCTGTGTCCCCTTGGGCAACAGCACCGGCATCCTGCCTGCCAGCCGTAGATCGTCGTGCGCATCAACTGCATTGCCATCTTGTTCATTTCCCAACGCATCAACAAATG
>JAJZEY010000284.1 GCA_021805585.1 Planctomycetota bacterium | reverse complement strand
CGATTTCTCTTTATGACACGCTGACCATTCGCCCGGCGGAGGAATTGTCGCTTCAGGTGACGGGAATTTGCGGGAATGTATCGGCGAATCTTCATGATAATCTTGTCGGGCGGGCGGCAATGTTGCTTTCCGCGGAAACCGGCCATCCGGCGGTGGCCAATATTCAATTACACAAAGTGGTCCCCGCCGGCGGGGGCTTGGGTGGGGGAAGTTCGGATGCGGCAGCGACGCTTTTAGCCTTGAACCAGATGTGGGGGACAGGCCTTTCGGGCGAAGCCCTGGCCAATCTGGCGGCCCGCTTAGGCAGTGATGTACCGTTTTTTATTCAGTGTGAATCGTCGGTCTGCCGCGGGCGGGGCGAAAAGATGACGCCGTTGCCATTTTACGATTGGCTTTACGCGGTGTTGTTTATGCCACCAATGGGGGTGGCGACCAAGGCGGTCTATCAGCGGTTTGATCTGCGCGGGGCCGCCCAACCGCATCCGTTGCCGGATTGGGCGGCAATTGCCCGCCTTCAACCGCGGGAGATGGCCGCCATATTAACGAATGATCTTCAGGCTCCGGCATTTGATGTGGAACCGCGGCTGGACGCGCTTAGCGGAAAACTGGCACAATTGACCGGTCGTAAAATTCAGATGAGCGGAAGTGGGTCAACGCTGTTCATTTTGGCGGAATCCGCCGCGGATGCACAGCATCTTCGCGATGCCGCCGAGGCGCAGGCGGGGGCGCTGTTTACCGCCGCGGCGGTGCGCGTGTACCGGAGTGGAGAATGGCGTTAATGCGGATTGGCGGGGCGGTCAGATAGCTTCAACGGATTCAATGGCAAATCCGCTTTGCTCAATGCTTTGTTTGACGGCCTGTTCGCATGAAGCATCGGCGGAAATGGTGAATTCCCTTGTATCAAAGGCACTGGTGGCGACATAGGCTGTGCAGACGGCAAACGCGATGCTGTTTTTTATTTCCAGACTTTTCCGGTTGATGCCGGGAATTCGATTCAGCCGCAGGCGAAGATTGGTCAGTTCCTCCGTCGCAAAAGTTCCAGATTGAATAACAAACCGCACGCGGCGTGGGGCGGCGATGAACAACGCGAGCTTTTCTTCAATCAGTTTTTCCATGGGCATGCTTTCGGAAATTTCATCTGGAGAAAAATGCTGATGCAGATGCGACCATGCGTCGTGCAGGCAGAAGTGGTACAGGTTCCGGCCATCCGGCAACTGGCGGACATCCCACACGCCAACCGCCTTGGGCGAAAGCAGGGAAATGATTCGGTCTATGGTGGGATTAAGTTGATGGGCAAACGCGGCGGCCGCGGGTTGGGCTTGCAATCTGCTGGTAAGAAATAAATTCATGCCGCGCATCTTTCCATATTCGGGCCAAACTATTAAATGAATCATGCCAAAAAACGCCCTGTGGAGCAAGCGTATCAGCCGAGTATTGCGACCGGAATCAGTCCATGAGGCTGATATTTGGGCCAAAACGAATGGTGGTGTGCTTCGCGGGTTTGCCCGATTTTATCGGCAAGATCGCTAAGCTGCGTTTCGGCAATATGTTTTCGCCTGCCAGCCGCTCTACTTTCACTTGCTTCACCATCTCCTGATCCGCGTTGCCGCGGCAACGCCGGGGGGTGGACTTTGTGGCTGTTTCAATTGTCGGGCAAGATGGCCGCCCCCCAGAAAACTGGGTCCGCACTGATTTGGCGTTGTGTTTTCCCAGGATGAAAAGAGAGAATTGAAAGTAGTCTCCCATGATGCCAAGCCTCACCCGCGCAGGATGAAAAATCGCGAATTTTCGGAGCAGATCGCAGGATGTGCCGCAATGTTTCGGCGACAGCCGCTTTTTATCCTATCCTTATGTGCTCAACTTTCTACTCTCTAAACTCCAGCTCTGCGTTGCGGCAGCAACGCTGGCCCGCTTCGTCATCGCTGTCGCGCCGGAGCAGCATCTATCTATACAATTTCTTCCCTTCCCGATAAAAGCGGGCACACCCTGCACTGTCAATCCTGAATTGCAGGCTTGCCAGAGCACCAGCGGGCTTAAAGCGGGAACTGTCGAGGTGTCCGAAAGGACGCTATAATGGAGTTGGCCCTGTAAAGCAACGCTTGGCCTGGATAGGGTGCACACGCCATCGGGGGATTTATGACAGCAATGGAAATCAGCACCACCGCCGGTCGGGTAAGGCTCGTGCGGAACCGGGAACTTGGTTAGGGTGTTCTTCGCTGCCGGCATGAACAGCATTTTACCGCTGGAGTGCCGACGATCCGCCCGACGGCCAATGTTCGCGGAGCGATAACTCGAAACCGATTTTCACAATGCCCGCACAATGGCGCGGCATGATGCTTCCGCAGTCAACCCGATGTACAATTCAGTTTACACCGCCCCTGATTTGGCGGGTGGGCAAACGGTATGCGGCGGGCACAGGTGATGCGCTATTTATCAAGCAGAGTGTGGCAAATATCCCTTTTATTAATTGCGGCCATTTTGTCGGCGGGTGGCACCGTCGCCGCTCCGGCGTCAAATCAGGGGCAAACCGCCGGCGGACGCCTGCGCAATAAAATGATTGCCATGCGGAAGCTTCATACCTGGCGGGCCGAGTTTGTGTGTGAAAAGCATCTGTCGGTTTTGCGGCAGCCTTTTATCAGTTCGGGCATCTTGGCGATTGCGCGGCCGGACAAGGTACGTTTTGCCACCCGAAAGCCATATCGGTCGTCTGTTATTCTGACCGGAAACCATATTTATTTGCGCAGTCAGACCAATCACCGCTGGCACAAGGCGGATCCATCGCGAAGCAAATCCCTTGGCTATATCATGGGGCAATTGGCTCAATGGTCATTGGGACATGTTCACCGTCTGGGGAAAGATTATCGGATTTCCTGTGCGATAGCAGCGCTTCAGATCCGGCCTGCAACAGGGCCGCCGCGACACCGGTCGCACAAAGTTGCCGTCATGCGCACCTTGTTTACACTGGTTCCGCGACGGGGAATATTGGCCAAGGCCATCCGGAATCTACAACTGGGGTTTGCGCGGCATTCCAGTCGGCTGGTCTATATCGCCATCCACCAGGTAACCGGTGATGCCACGCTATATTGGTTATATAAGCAGGAAATGAATCCGCCGATACGGCCCAATTATTTTAAGCCGACAGGATCGCCTTGAAAAAAAGCCCGCACAACGTTCAGTCCGGCCCGGCCGCCTGCGGCCCCGTGCAGCGAGCCATGAACAGGTGGTACGGATTTCTTGCGGCCCGCCGTCCGCTTCTTATCCTTTTTCTGGTGGCAATCAGCGTTGCCATGTCTGTGGCGTCCAGAGGAATCAGATGGCAGACCAATGTCCTGCTGTTTTTTTCTGCGCGCAGTCGCACCGTCCACGATCTGACCAACACCCGCCGGTATCCGGCCCTTATCAACGCCATGCGGATGGACGTTCACTTCGCGCGGAATCACCGTGGAAATGTGGCTCAAGCCGCTGGGGCGTTGCAAAAAGCGCTGGTGGCAACCGGGCAATTTCGGCGTGTATTTTCAGGATTTACACCGGCTGCCGCATGGCGCGCCCAAATGAATTTAATGGCCATTGCTCCGGTCATGCTTGATAAATCGGCTTTAGCGGCCTTTCACCGCCATCTTACAGCCGCATGGTTGAACCGGCGTTTCGCCGCCGTTGCCGCCGATCTTGCCGCGCCCGATGGCCAACTTCAGGCCGCACAACTGACGGCGGATCCATTGGCGCTGTCCGGTATTTTAAGCGGCCGATTGCGTCG